>JAKEHX010000482.1 GCA_022614795.1 Planctomycetaceae bacterium
GCTCGACGCGCTGCGGGCCGTCGATGCCTATAACGGCCGCAACCTGTGGGAGTTCGCCCTGCCGGGAATTCAGTCGGCCTTCCACGCCGACCACCTCGCGGGCACGGCGGTCACGGGCAGCAATTTCTGCGTCGCCAAAAGCGGCGTCTACGTCCACGACAAAGAGCGCTGCCACCGGCTCGATCCGGCGACGGGCCGCAAGCTGGGCGAGTTTGCCGCACCCGCTGCCAGCGGCGGCCAGCCGGGGCAATGGGGCTATATCGCCTGCGACGGCGAGCGGCTGTTTGGCACACTGGCCAATCCGGATCATAAGGTGCGCTTTGCTTATGTGCGGGCCGACATGAGCGAGATGTGGGGCGAATCGAAGACGTTCTTCGCCCTGGACGCCGCCAGCGGCACGCTGCTGTGGCGCTATGACGCCCGCGAGTCGATTCGCAACAACGCCATCGCCATCGGGGCGGGCAAGGTCTTTCTGATCGACCGGCCGATCGCCAAAGAGGACCAGTGGGATCCCAAGGACCCGTCGCGCAAGCTGCCGCCGGTGGCCGAGGTCAAACAGCCGCCGGGCGTGCTCCTGGCCCTCGATGCGGCCAGCGGCCAAACCGCGTGGAAAGCGGACGCCGACGCGTGGGGCACGATGCTGGCTTATAGCCAGCCGCACGACGCCCTGCTGATGGGCTATCAATCGACGCGGTTCAAGCTTCCGTCGGAAGTGGGCGGAAAGCTGGCCGTGTTTCGCGGCGCCAGCGGCCAGCCGCTGTGGGAGAAAGAGGCCCGCTACGTCACCCGCCCGCTGATCAACGACCGCAAAATCTACGCCCAAGGCGGCTCGTGGGACTTGCTCACCGGCGAGCCGCAGCCGTTTGTCTTCGAGCGGTCGTACGGCTGCGGTCAGCTGGCCGGATCGCGGCACATGCTCCTGTTCCGTTCGGCGACTCTGGGCTACCTCGACTTGAGCCGCGGCTCGGGGGTGGAGAATTTCGGCGGCATTCGCCCCGGCTGCTGGATCAACGCCTTGCCGGTGGGCGGCCTGGTGCTCGTACCCGACGCTTCAGCCGGCTGCCAGTGCAGCTATCAGAACCGGTCGTGGATGGCGCTAGCGGGGGAGGAGTAGGAGACTGAGGTCGGAGGTCAAAGGTCGAAGGTCGGAAGTCGGAGGTCGAAGGTCAGAGGTTGATTATTTCGCCGCGGTGCTTGCACCGCGCGTTCGTCAGACGCCAATCACGTCTGTACGTCGCGGCCGCGCGATTGGGAAAGCGCGACGACGACCACGACCAGCGCCAGCCCAAGCAGAACCACGCCGCTGCCGATCCAGACCTTGGGACTTCGCAGAATCTCTTGCAGGTAGGAGCGCTGCACGACGACCTGAGTCGGAACTGGGGCCCACGCCGCAGCCGCCGCACCCGCCGGAATCGGCACGAGTTCCGCTTCCGTGGGTACAGCGGCCATCTTGGTCTGGACAGCGGTGAGCGGCACTCCGCTGGTGGACAGCAGCTCGTCCCAATCGGTCGCCATGAGCAAGTCAAAGCCGGGATTCTGCTCCTTGACTTCGCACGAGCACGCGCCCACGAGGAAGCCGGCTGAATCGTGAATGTTCTTGGCGGTGATTCCGGCTCCGACGAGCGGCCACAGCGCCCGCCCGCGGCCGAAGACGGGAAATACCAGCGGGTCGGTCCGCTCGGCCAGATCGGGCTCGCTGCCGATCAGCATCGCCACCAGGGCCTGTTCGGCTGGGTCGTCGCGGCGGATGCGGAGCGTGGAAAACGCGATCTTGAGCGGGGCGCTGGCGGCGATCGCATCCTCGGGGGCGTCGGTCAGCTCGGGCAATTCCAGCTCCGCTTCGAGCTTCTTGATTTCGGCTTCGACGAGGGCCGCTGCGTATTCCGGCGAGCGGGAGGCGTCAGCCTCCCGATGGGTTCGAATCTGCGCCGGCGCCGAGCTATCGGCGTGCTCACGCCCCCCGCTCGCCGCTGATTCGCTCGCTTTGGCAGGCTCGAGCACCAGCCACACGGCCGTCTGACCCTCGGCCAGGCGGCGGGCCAGCTCCTTTCGCGCGGGCGATTCTGTCAGCCCGGCAATCGCTTCACGTGTCGGAGCGCCTGCCCAAACGGGTTTCGCGATATTCAGGTGCGCCGGGTACTGCACGACCACCAGCGGCAGGGGCGGCTCGCCTTGCCCAGCGGAAAGCGCCGCGAATAGTGCCGCATCGGCCGCGCCTTCCTCGGAGTCCGTATTGAGCTGGCTGACATCGACGGTGCGCAGTGCAAGGTTCGCGGTCCCCTTGTCTTGCTGATCGACGAGCGGCTGGACGAGCGCGCGATCGGCATCCGAAAGCGGCCCTTTGTGCAGCAGCACGACGCGATACGGATCGGGCCGCCAGCGCTCTAGGGCAAAGCGAAAAACGGGCACATTGCAGGCCCAGGCGAGGCTCGCGTAGCCAAGAAAGATGGCCACCGCCCACGCTGCCGCCGATTGAGTCAACTTCATCGCTCACCAGCCTTCCGCTACGATTTCCACTCCCGACAGCACGCTCGCCGGCACTTTCGCCTGCGCGTCGGCCGCCAGCTCAATCTCCAGCCAATCGCTCACTTCGACTCCGGCGATCTCCTTCACGAGCGAGCGGTTCCGCCCGCCCGCCTCGCGCACCACGTCGAGCGCGCTCACCGCCGGCTGGCCTTGCACCTTGACGCTGAAGACCCGCTCGCCCGGCTGCACGTCGTCCGGCTCCATGAAATGCAGCCGCACGGTGTATTTGCGAGGCGCGTCGGTTTTGTCGGCCAGCTTGATCGAGAGCGACGTGAGCCCCTTGGCCCCCGAGGCCGCGACCCAGCTCAAACCCTGGCCGCTGACCTGCGAGCTATGCCGGCGGAACCACTCGGGCTCGCTGGGCTGTGTGCGGACGTAGACGGTCGGCGACGCTCCGCCCACGCTCGGATA
>JAKEHX010000483.1 GCA_022614795.1 Planctomycetaceae bacterium
GAGCAGGTGCTCGATGAGCGAGTGCAGGCGTTCAACGTCTTCCAGCATCGAGCGATAGAAGTCCTCCTGCTCGGCCGGGCTGACCTGGCGGCGGTTGAGCGTCTGCAAGTACAGCTTGAGCGAGGCGATCGGCGACTTCAGCTCGTGAGTCACGCTGTCGATGAAATTCGATTGGCGGCGGCTGAGGTTGATGGCCTTGATCGTGAGTGTCAAATACATGACGACGCCGACGAGCACCAGCGTGAGCAGCGTCGCCCCGATCGAGAGCAAGGTGACATAGAGCGCCGTCCGCTCGCTGTCGAAGGTCAGTCCGAATGCCGACAGGATGACCCAGCCAACGATCAGCAGCACGACCAGCACAATCATCACCACGCCGAGCGTGATGGGCCAGCGGAGCGAGCGGCGTTCGAACATGCGCGATTCCCCCGTAGCTGAAAAGCGCCAGAGTTCAGGCCGGATTTCCTGAAGTCTGGCGACTTCAGCTACATGTTTTGCAGCAAGTTACTTCAGCATACCAGCGCCGGCCCATTCTGAACGCCGCCGGCCCTTGTTATGCTGAAGTCAACCCCGAGCAAAGCATGACCGTCGTCGGCATTGGAACGGATATCGTCGAGTGTCTTCGCGTGGCGCAGATGATCGAGCGCCACGGCGAACTGTTCCTCACGCGCGTCTATACGCCGCACGAGATCGAGTATTGCAGCGCCCGCAAGGCCGCCACGCAGCACTATGCCGGCCGCTTTGCCGCCAAGGAAGCGGTGCTCAAGGCCCTGGGCACCGGCTGGACGCGGGGGATGCAGTGGCGCGATATCGAGGTCCGCAACGAATTGGGGGGCCAGCCGAAAATCGCGCTCTCCGGGGGTGCGCGCGAAATGTGCGAGAAGCTGGGGGTCACTGAAATGCTGATCAGCATTTCCCACTGCCGGACGCACGCCACGGCCTACGCCCTGGCCGTGGGGCGCGAGAAGTAAAGGCGCCGTTACGCAGACGGCGATTCCTGGCAGGGCTCCACCGAATCGATCTCGGCGGCTTCTTTTTCGCCTGCTGCTCGCTCGGCCGATTCGGCCACTTCGCAGTCCGCTCCCCTTTCGGCTGCTTCCATTCGCTCCTTGAGTTCGTCGCGAATAACGGGCAGCTCGGAGGGCGCGTTGATCCCGATGCGGACCGCATTCCCGTTGATCCGGACAACGGTCACGCTGATTTGGTCGCCGATTAGAATCCGTTCGCCGACCTTCCGGCTGAGGACCAGCATGGCAGCACTCCTTGCTTCGCGGCTAGACTCCTGAGGAAACACCTGGCAATTGGCCGCTTTATACCACCGCCAACTGGCCTGTGCAATCAGGCGGATGCTGGCACTGCGGAATAGACCTCATTGGCGGCTGCCACGCTAGCACCGCGAGCGAACCGGAAAGCCTGCTCGCCAAGGAGTTGCTCGAGCGCCGACAGAAACAGCAGCACGTTGGCCGGCCGCGAGCCGTAGCCCATCAAGCCAATCCGCCAGACCTTCCCCTTGTAGGCTCCCAGGCCCGCCCCGATCTCAATGCCAAACCGGTTGAGCAAGGCCGAACGCACCGCCTCGTCATCGACCCCTTCCGGCACAAACACCGCGTTCAGCTGCGGCAGGATGCATCCATCCTGCGTCGAGTACCGGATGCCGATTGCCGCCAACCCGGCCCTCAGCGCCCGATGGTTTAAAAGGTGCCGCGCCCAGCAGTTCTCCAGCCCCTCTGCGTGCACCAGCCGCAGCGCCTCATACAGCGCGTACGTCATGTTGATGGGGCCGGTGTGGTGGTAGACGCGGTTTTGACCCCAGTAATTGGCCAGCATCGAAACGTCTAGATACCAGCTTTGTACCTTCCGCTTGCGGCCCATGATCACGTCCATCGCCCGCGGGCTCAGCGAAACGGGCGACAGTCCGGGGGGGCAGCTCAGGCATTTCTGCGTCCCCGAATAGATCGCGTCGATTTGCCACGCATCAACCTCGACCGGCACGCCCCCCAGAGCCGTCACTGCGTCCACGAGCAACAGCGCCCCCGCATCGTGTACCGACTTTGAAATCTCTTCGATCGGCTGCCAGGCGCCCGTCGACGTCTCGGCCATGACAATGCCCAGGACCTTGGGGTGCGAGGCCAGGGCCTGTTTCAGATCATCCGGCGTGAAAACCTCGCCCCAGGGGCGCTCGACCTTGATCACGTTGGCGCCGGCCCGCTCGGCTACGTCGGCCATGCGGGCGCCGAAGACTCCATTGACGCACACGACCATCGAGTCGCACGGTTCGATCAGGTTGACGACGACAGTCTCCATCCCTGCTGAACCAGTGCCGCTGATCGCCATCGTCATCGGATTGGCCGTCCGATAGAGGCCGCGGAGCATCTCCTGGAGCCCGTTCATCACCTCCAGGTAATACGGGTCGAGGTGGCCGACCGTCCCCTTGGCCAGCGCCTCGAGCACGCGCGGATGCGTGTCGCTCGGGCCGGGACCCATCAGGACGCGAACGGGCGGGTGCAATTCAGGGGCGAGGGAGGTCATGGGCAATGGCTGCGGTGTAGGTTGGCAGTGCTACGAACGCGCGACTGCCATGTTCTACACTTGCGCCGCGCGCTTCACCAGACTTGCGCCCCAGGCGTATATGAGAAGAGGCGGCAATACCGAATGCCCAGCCGCGCGCAAAAACGAACCGGCGGCAGGCCGCGCTTGGCAGCCCGCCGCCGGTCATTGTTCCGAGCCATTAGGGAAACAAGCTGTTGGAGCAACGCGCTCGCGTTACTCAAACCCGTTCACATCCTGGTCGTTAAACATGTTGCCGCCATCGACGTATTCATCGGTGCCCGAGCCGCCGAACAAGTCCACCAGATCGGCGGTGCTGCCGGAAATCTCCAGGAGATCATTGCCCGAGCCCATTTGCACGAACACGTCGTCCGCGGTCATGGCGTCGATGGTTACCTCGTCGTTGTCAGGGCCCGCGTCTAGGTGCACGTTGTCCGTCACGGTGGCCGTCGTCAACGCGAAGGTATCGGCCCCGCTGCCCAGGAACACCAGGAGGTCGTCACCGACCGTGATTTCGGTCAGTGAAGCGGCGTCATTGCCGGAGCCCAGATTAACGACAAAATCATCGCCGGTGCTCAAGGTGGTCACGGTGACGCTGTCGTTGCCGCTGCTGGCCACGATCGTTGCCACGTCGTCCACGGTCACATTCGTCGCGGTGAAGCTATCCACGCCCGTGCCCAGATCGACAACCAGGTCGTCGCCCACCGCGTTCGATTGCAGCTCCTCCAGCCGCAGCGTGACGGAGTCGTCGCCCGAGGACGTGATGATCAAGAGATCGTCGTCGGAGTCGATGTCGGTCAGGTTGACCAGGTCGTCGCCCGAGCCGGTGTTGAAGATGACCACGTTGCCGAACACGCCAAAGACGTTGAGTTCGTCGTCGCCCGAGCCCGTGAGGAAGACGACATTGCCGTCGGCGTCGATATTGGTCGCTTCCACAATGTCTGAGTCGCTGCCCGTATCGACGAACACGCGGCCGGCAATCACGCCGGTCACGAGCACGTCATCCTCCCCCGAGGACGTGCGCAGCTCAAATTCGTCCTCGGTTTCGATGTCTGTCAATGTCACGATATCGGCGCCGCTGCCCGTGTTGACTCGGAGCGACTCGGCGATGAACGTCGTAATCGTCACCGTGTCGGCATCGTTGCCGGTATTGACGGTCACATCGTTGGCAACGTCGATATTCGTGAGCGTGAGCGTATCCAGGCCCGAACCAGTCAGGATCACCAGGTTATCACTTTCATCCAACTGGCCGGCGAGGAAGTCCGTGATTTCCAAGGTGTCGTCGCCGCCGCCTGTGTCGATCGTCGTGTCGTCGCCGACGAAGGTGTTGGTCATCGTGAGGGTGTCGGCATTGGCGCCGGTTTCGATCCTCAGGTTGTTGTCC
>JAKEHX010000484.1 GCA_022614795.1 Planctomycetaceae bacterium
AGCGGGCGATCAACGATGCAGCCAACATCCAGACCAAGGTCGGTCTGGCGAACCACCAAAGCCAACAGAGCAACCGGCGGCTATTCGAAGTGCTAAGCGCCACGACGAACCAGAATTACGAAGAGCCCGTCCAGTGGTGGACGTGGTGGCAGGCATATAACGGCTACAAATGGCCGCGGCCGACGATGTTTCTTTACCGATACAAACCAACTGTATATGACGTGTCCACGTCCAGCCATACGAACGTCAGCGGAACTACCCACCCTCCTCGCCCGGGTTCCTGCTTCCTCGCCGGCACTCCGATACGCACCGAAATGGGGATTGTGCCGATCGAGTCGATCCGGCCGGGCGACCGCGTGCTCACGCAGGATCAGGATACGGGCGAGCTGGTCTATAAGGTCGTGCTGACCACGACGCTCCGTCCCCCCGCCAAGATGGTCCAGATTCAAGCCGGCGGCGAAGACATCTACACCACGCTCGGCCACCCCTTCTGGGTCAGCGGCCAGGGCTGGCGGATGGCCAAGCAGCTCCAGGAAGGAGACCTGCTGCACGGCTTGGGCGGCGCGACGCCCATCCAGAGCATTGCCGAGGCCGGCGAGCACCGCGCTCACAACCTGGTTGTCGATGACACGAACACCTACTTCGTCGGCCAGGCGGGGCTGCTCGTGCACGACAACGAGTTCCGCAAGCCGACGCGGGCCATCGTGCCGGGCTTGGTCCGGGATTAGGCGACTGCCCCGACTTGATCACTACTCAAGGCGGCTCAGCCTTCTCATGTTTTCTCCGCCGTGGTAAATTGGGCGATTCGCAACCGATCGCCCAGCCCAATTACCACAAGCGGAGCAAGCAGTCATGGCCAAACCCCATCGCGGCCACACCAAAGCCAATCACGGCAAGCGCCCAGCCAACGCCAAGGCCCGCAAGGCCAAACGCCGTAAGGTGCGGACCTAAGCCACCAGTGTTCTCTTCCTCTTCCCGTCCGTTACCAGCGACTTCGCAGGACCGTTTCGTGGCCGAAAAAGAGTTCCTGGTGGATCTGTCGCAAATCGATTTCGATCGACCGATCGCGACGCTGGACGAGATCCGCAAATACAACCCGCAGCGGTTTGAGATGGAACAGCTTACGGCTGTGGTTTATGCCAACGAGGCCGACTATTCCTGCGTCGGCTACAAGGACACGAGCGACAAGGATTTCTGGGTCCGCGGCCACATGCCGGGGATGCCCCTGATGCCGGGCGTGGTGATGCTGGAATCGATCGCCCAGTTGTGCAGCTATGTGACGCAGCGGTACGACCTCTTGGGCTGCGAGATGGTGGGGTTTGGCGGCCTCGAGGGGGTGCGGTTTCGCGATCCGGTCTTGCCCGGCGATCGGCTGATCGTGATGTGCCGGCTGGAGAAAGTCCGCCGCGGGCGGATGATCGTGTGCAAGTTCCAGGGGGTCGTCCAGGATCGGATCGTCGTCGAGGGAACGCTCAAGGGCATTCCCATTCCGGTCGAGTCGCTCCAGCAACTACGCGCCGTGGCAAGCGCGCGAGGGGCGCAAGCTGGCGCGCGGGAGGCGTTGCCTTCGGCAGACTAGAGTCCCCTGAGGCGGAGCGACCTGCCATGGCCCGCCGCGCCCTCCGCAAACTCGATCCGACGCTCGATTTGTCGCACCATTATCGCGACATCGATTCGCTGCCGCGCCCGCTGGACCAGGCCGCTCTCTTCCGCCGCGTGCAGCCGCTGGAGGTTGAAGTCGGCAGCGGCAAGGGGCTGTTCATCGCCGGCGCCGCGCGGGCCAATCCGGAGCACAACTTCCTGGGGATCGAACTGGCGGTCAAGTATGCCCGCTACGCCGCCGCGAGGCTGGCCCGCCAGGGAAGCGAAAACGCGGTGCTCGTGGGCGGCGACGCTTTGCTCCTCTTTCGCGAGTGGTTTCCTGAGGCCAGCCTGGCCGCGGTGCACGTCTATTTTCCCGATCCTTGGTGGAAGAAGCGGCACAAGAAGCGGCGCGTCCTTACGGAGCCGTTCCTCCGCGATGTCGAGCGGACACTCGCTGCCGGCGGATCGATGCATTTCTGGACCGACGTCGAGGAGTACTATCAATCGACGCTGGAATTGATCGCCGCCACGGTGAAGCTTGCCGGCCCGCTGCCGGTCGCCGAAAGGCCGGCCGAGCACGACCTCGACTACCGGACGCACTTCGAGCGCCGCACGCGGAAGAGCGGCGAGGCGGTATACCGGGCAGAGTT
Organism: Planctomycetaceae bacterium; assembly: GCA_022614795.1. Taxonomy (GTDB): domain Bacteria; phylum Planctomycetota; class Planctomycetia; order Pirellulales; family Pirellulaceae; genus CAYLLN01. The sequence goes on from JAKEHX010000484.1 coordinate 2,235, forward strand.
TCGGAAACCGCTTTGATTGTCGGGCGGCTGGGCTAGAATTGAGTGTCTAGGTAGCAGCAAACGGACTGATGGATCGCTCGTATTGGCAAAGGCGATGAGTACGACATTTCAGCTCGACGTAGTCCCCGATCCGGCGCATATTCCGCCGCTCGCTGCGGGTGATCGCTTGACGCGGGACGAATTCGAACGCCGCTACACGGCGATGCCCCACGTCAAGAAGGCGGAATTGATCGAGGGAGTTGTCTATATGCCGTCGCCCGTTTCGCACGAGGAACATGCAGCCCCGCACTTTGACTTCATCACATGGCTCGGAGTCTATCGGTCGATGACGCCCGGCGTTCGTGGCGGCGACAATGGCACGCTGCGGTTGGATCTGGACAACGAACCCCAGCCTGATGGCTACCTACTGGTGTTGCCCGAGTTTGGCGGCCGAGCACACATGGTAGCTGGTTTTGTCGAAGGGAGCCCGGAGTTGGTCGTGGAAGTATCGGCCTCCAGCGTCAGTTACGACCTGCACGACAAGCTGAACGCCTATCGGCGAAACGGCGTTCAGGAATACGTCGTGTGGCGAGTTTGGGATCGCGCGATCGATTGGTTCGTGCTGCGCAACGGACGATATCAGCTCCTGGCGCTGACCGCAGATGGATACTATGTGAGTGAGGTGTTCCCGGGGCTGTGGCTCGAGCCGGCAGCGCTCCTGCGCGGCGACCTGGCCCGCGTGCTAGCCGTATTGCAGCAGGGGCTCGCTTCACCCGAGCACGCGGCTTTTGTGATGCGTTTGCGCCAGCAGATCACCGGCAAATGACGCATCACTTCCGCACGTCTTCTCGCAGGAACTTCGCAATCGCCTGGCCCAGCTGCTCGCCCAGGCGGCGGTAACCGTCGGTCGTGCTGTCGGGCGTGTTCCAGGCGGATTCGAGCGTCACTGCCACGGCGTGCGGCGGGGCGTGCGCGGCGACCCAGTTCTTGCTCATCTGCCGCCACAGCGGATCGTAGGCCGGGCCGCTGGTCCGCGGTTTGTCCGCCAGTGCCAGCGGGCCGTTCATCTCGCCGCGGCAAAGCGTGAGGAAGCGGTCGAGATTCGTGCGGCCCGCCTCCGTCAGCGAGCTGTCCGGGCAGCAATAAAAGAACGGCTGCATGTCGCCCGGGCCGGGGTTGTGCAGATCGACGAACAGGGCCAGCCGTTTCTCGTCGGCCCATTGCCGCAAGTGCTTCTGGGCGGCTGCGACCTCGGCATGGTGCGGCCGGTCGGTCCAGTCGCGGTTGTGGTCCTGGGGCAGGCATTCTTTGCCGCCGTTGCCGGTGGCTGTGCTATCGATATCCATGATCGGGACGATCGTAATCTCGGCCTTCTCGCGGAGGGCCGCGGCCCGCCGGTCGTCGCTCGCGAGCCACTCGGCAGCTCCCCGGCAGACCCAACTGCTGCCCGATTCCCAGGCGTGCTGCCGGGCCTGAATCCAGACGCCGGGCCGCCGCTCGCTGGGTCGCTCCGACACGAGCCTTAGCGCAGGACAGGGCCGGCCGCCGTTGCTCTGGCACAGCTCAAAGGCCTCGCTCCCGCGGCACTTCTTCGCCAGCGACTCCACAAGCTCGGCCGAATCCTTGGGCGTGAACGGCGGACCCCAAGCCAGCCAGAGCGACTCTCCGTGGGCCTGGACCTTGTAGCTCATCACCCCTTCGCGGGCCCGTCCCGGCTCCGTCTGCTGCCATTTCTTTCCATCGTGCGAAACCGCGGCCCGCGCCGGCTGGCACCAACCGGCGGCCAGCGGCTTGCCGCGGTTCTTGCCCGGCCCGACAAGCGGCGCGTCGAGCGGAACGACTTCAAGCGTCAGCGTGTCCCCTTTGGCCAGACCGTCGATTCGCAGATACCACCAGCACGGCCAGCCGCGAGCCGGATCGCCGCCGGGCGTGATGCGGACGGTCCGGGGCGCGTGTCCGATCGAAACCACCTTGGCCGAGGCCCCTTCAAAATCAGTGCGGACCGAGATTTCGCCGCGGGCGAATGAGTTCAGAAAGGCGAGCGACAGCAGGGTCAAAGTTGTTGGAACTGTCCGCATAGCGAACCTCTTACCCTCGCTCAAGCCGCTCGTTTCTGGTCGTCTGATTATAGATTATCCACCGATTGTCGGACTGTGCGTCGCGAAATTCCGGACCAAGTTCGTTTCGGCGTGTTTTGCCGGAACGAAAAGTGCTTTCCATGTTTCTCCGAGTCCACTATCCTTCGTCCCATGCCATCGGAACTGCGCGACGTTGATCCCCGCGTCCTACGCCTGCCGCCATCTCGCCCATTCGCAGATCCCATCAAGCTGGCAAGGCAAATCGCCCGCTTTGGGGCATCCGCAGAGGGGATGCCGCCGATCGTGGTTTACGAGGGTTCCGACGGCGTGCTGGTGATCTATAATGGAGTTACGCGAGCCACTCGCATTGCCAAGCTTGCGCCGGGCACTTTGGTACGCGTTGAAGTAATCGGCAAGCTTCGCAAGGCTTACGCCAATGAGCCCAAGATCGGGGATTTAGTGCCATGATTTCGAATGCTCAGCGTGAGGCCTTGGCCGTACTGGCTGAAGTCGTTGACATGTCGGACGATGTGCGGCTTGGGCAGTTGCTGGCCCATTTGGGGTTCCTTGGCCAAGACCAGACAGGCCGCACGCTGTGGGATATCGATGATGAGCAGTTGCTCGCCGCGCTGTATCACCATCGAGCCGAGTTGAAAGGGCAATTGAGCAGCGCGTTACCTCAAGCTCTGGACCTCGCCGCAGGAGCGCCAACCCCAGCCACGGCTCACAACATCAGGCAATGATCTCCGTCGCCACGTTGCCGTGCACGTCGGTCAGGCGGAAGTCGCGGCCCGAATAGCGATAGGTCAGCCGCGTGTGGTCGAGGCCCAACAGATGCAGCACGGTCGCGTGCAGATCGTGCACGTGCATCTTCTTCTCTTCGGCGCGGATGCCGTGCTCGTCGGTCGCGCCATAGCGCAGGCCCCCCTTCACGCCGCCGCCTGCCATCCACATCGAGTAGCCGGTGGCGTTATGGTCGCGGCCATCCTCGTTCTGGGCGTGGGGCGTGCGGCCAAATTCGCCGCCCCACACGACCAGCGTGTCCTTCAGCATGCCGCGGAGTTTCAGATCGTTCAGCAAGGCCGCAATCGGCTTGTCGATGGCCGTGCAATTGCGGGTCAGAGCGTTGCGGAGCTGGCCGTGCTGGTCCCAGCCCCCCATGCCCAGCTCGATGAACCGGACGCCCGCTTCGGCGAAGCGGCGGGCCAGGAGACACTGCCGGCCAAAGTTGTCGGTCGGGCCGCCGCCGACGCCGTATGCTTCGAGTGTGGATGGCGACTCGTCCGACGTGTCCATGATCTTGGGCACGGCCGACTGCATGCGGAAGGCCAGCTCGTACGACTCGATCACTCCTTCCAGCTCGCTATTGACCTTGTCCTTGGCCAGCCGCTCGCGATTGATCGCCTGCAACAGGTCGAGCTGTTTGCGCTGCTGGTCCTTGGTCAGGTTGCGGTTGGCCAGGTTGGGGATCGAGGCGCCGGCGAGCCTTTGCCCTTCGCCGCCGATCGCCGTCCCCTGAAACGGCGCGGGCAGGAACGAGCTGCCGAAGTTGACCGCCCCGCCGACGCGCGTGACCGGGTTGATCGTGATGAAGCCGGGGAGCTCCTGGTTTTCGGTTCCCAGGCCGTAGAGCACCCAGGCCCCCATGCTTGGGCGGACGAACTGGAAGCTGCCCGTATGCAGCTGCACTGACGCCTGCGGGTGATTCGGCAGGTCGGTGACCATGCTGTTGAGCAGGCACAGGTCGTCGGCGTGCTCGGCGACATTCGGGAAGAGCTCGGAGATAGGCAGGCCGCTGGTGCCCGCGGGCGTGAACTTCCAGGGCGAGCGCATGAGTTTGCGGTTGCCGCGGCCGCCGACGGTCTGGCCCGGCGCCTTGCCGTCGTCTCGCTCCAAGGCCGGCTTATAGTCGAACGTATCGACGTGGCTCGGCCCCCCTTGCATGAACATGAAGATCACGCGCTTCGCCTTGGGGGCAAAATGCGGCTGCTTGGGCGAGAGCGGATTTTCGGACTCCGCCGGCGCGGCGAGGGCTGATTTGCCAAAGAGGCCCGCAAACGCGAGCATCCCAAAGCCGCAGGAAGTGGTCTGGAGGAGGTCGCGACGGGTGAGCATGGCAGCGTCCTTAATGTCGAATGTCGAAAGTCAAATGACGAATGAATGTCGAATGCCCAAATGTCTAAGCCTGAAAGTCGCCTCTTCCTTCGTCATTTTGCTTCGTCAACATTTGGCTTTCGTCATTCGTCATTTCCATCACTAGTACGAATAACGGAATTCGGCGGAGGCAAAGAGCGTCTGGCAGACATTCATCCAAGCGGCAGGCGCATCTTCGCAGCTCTGTAGGTAGGCAAGCGTCGCCGCCTGTTCATCGGAGCTGGCTGGGCGGCCAAGCACCAGGCGGAAGGCATAATCGACGCGGGCAGCGTTATCAGCGAGGTCGCTCTTACCCGCCAACCGCTCGGCGGTCGCCTTGGCCTGCTCGCCGACGAGCGGGTTGTTCATCATGTAGAGCGCTTGCGGGGCGACCGTGGTCACGTCGCGCTGGCCGACGACGAGCTCCGCGTCCGCCACGTCGAACAGATTGAGAAACTCCGGTACCAGGCCGCGGACCATCGGAAGATAGGCGCTGCGGAACTTGACGGGCTCCTGAAGCCCGGCGGTCCTTGCCTGGCGGCCGATCTCGCCGCCGGTGATCGTCTGGGTGAGGGAGCCTGCCGGCCGTGCCAGATCGAGCTGGCCGCTCACGGCGAGGAGCGAATCGCGGATCACCTCGGCTTCGAGGCGGCGGCGGTTCATCCGCCAGACGAGCTTGTTGTCGGGGTCGGCCGCGTAGTTCGCGTCGCTGTGGTCGCTGGAGAGCTGATAGGCCCGCGAGAGCATGACTTCGCGGATGAGCTTCTTGACCGACCAGTCGTGCGCGACGAAACGGACCGCCAGGTAGTCGAGCAGCTCCGGATTGGCCGGCCGCTCGCCGAGCGCCCCGAAGTTATCGACCGTTTCGACGATTCCGCGCCCGAAGAGGTGAAACCAGACACGGTTGGCCATCACGCGGGCAGTGAGCGGATTGTGCTTGCTGGTCATCCACATCGCCAGTTGCAGGCGGCCGCTTTGCGCGGGGACGACGTCGGGCGATTGCGGATACGTCAGGACGCGGACGTAGCCGCGGGGCACCTCCGGCCCCAGATCGTTCACCTCACCGCGGATGTTGACCTGAACGTTGGCGGGCCGGGCCGAGTCGCGCACCGCCATGACCGGCGGGCCGGAGCCGCTCGAGCCGCCTTCGAGCGCCGCAATCTGTGCGGTCAGCTCATCGACCCGCTGCTGCTCTTGGCGGAAGGCGGCGGCGAGCTTCTGATTGGCCTTGGCCTTGTTCTTAGCTTTGTTCTTGCCCTTGGCCCCATTGGCTTCGGCTGCGGCCAGCTTCTGCCGGGCCTGTTGGCGGGCCTGTTGAAGGTCTTCTTGGGCCTTTTCCAGCTCGCGCTTCAGCTCGGCCAGCTTGCGGCGCTCTTCCGTGCCGGTTTCATGCTTCTTGCCCGCGTCGATCATGTAGCCATAATCGCCCGAGTAACCGGTCTTGTTGTTCCCGCGCTTGACGCCCGAGAGCGTGTCGGTGCTGCGGAAAATGCCGACAAGCGCGTAGTAGTCGGTCGTCGGGATCGGGTCGAACTTGTGGTCGTGGCAGCGGGCGCACGCCACCGACAAGGCCATCACGCCGCGCGTCGCCACGTCGAGCTGCTCGTCGGCCTGATCCATCAGGTACTGCTCGTTGTTGCGGTTGTTGAGGCTCTTGGGGCCGATGGCCAGAAATCCGGTGGCCACGAGCTGCTCGTTCCGCTGAGCGTCATTCTTGGCAGGCAGCAAATCGCCGGCGATCTGCTCGCGGACGAATTGGTCGAACGGCTTGTCGGCGGCCAGCGAGTCATACACGTAGTCGCGGTACCGCCAGGCAAAGGGATAGGGCACGTTCCGCTCTTTGCTGGTCGATTCGCCGTAGCGGGCGATATCGAGCCAGTGCCGGCCCCAGCGCTCGCCGAACTGCGGCATCGCCAGCAGCCGGTCGATCACCTTCTCCAGCGCCTTGGCGTCGGTATCGGACACAAATGCCTCGACCTCTTCCGGCGTCGGCGGCAAACCGATGAGATCGAGATAGGTCCGGCGGATGAGCGTGCGACGGTCGGCGTCGGCCACAGGCGCCAGCCCCTTGGCCTCCAAGGTCGCCAGCACATAACGGTCGATTTCCGACTTGGGCCAGGCGGCATTCTTCACCTTCGGCGCGGGGGTCACCTTCGGCGGCTGGAACGACCACCACTGGCGGGCTTCAGCGATGTTGATCTTGCTGCCGACAGTCGAGCTGTTGGGCCGCCGCGGATCGGGCGCCCCCATTTCAATCCATTTGGTGAAGTCGGCGACAATCGCGTCCGAGAGTTTCTGCTTGGGGGGCATCTCCAGGCCGTCGGCATGCTTGAGGGCGCTGATGATCAGGCTGTCGGCGACCTTGGCGGGCACCACCGCCGGGCCCTGCTCGCCCCCTTTCCGCATTCCCTCGCGCGTGTCGAGGCGCAGCTCTCCTTTCAGCTCCTTCGCGCTGGCCGAATGGCACTGGTAGCAGTTCGCGACGAGCACCGGGCGGATCTTCTTCTCGAAGAACTCGATCCCCTTGGGGTCATCGGGTTTGGAGTCGGCGTCGGCGGCCCGCACGTGAGCGGCAAAGAGCGCCAATCCCAGTGCTGCCATGAGCAAGCGAAACATCACGAATCTCCTAGCCGTTTGCTTCGGGGTGCATGGACCCCCGAATGAGGGCTTGCTTGAATCGCGGGGTCAATCCATATAGATGCGCGAGTGGCAGCGTTTATTGTATCGGCAGTCGCAGGGAGCGCTCGCCTCCACACGCGACGCAACCCATTGGGTGATAATGCTTTATAGCGAACTCCAAGGGCGCTTTGCAAATCGCGAATAACTGGGGTCGCCCTTCGCCTCCGCCAGTGGGGCTCTGTTTCGAACTCGGAGACACGCGTGAATAGAACCAGTCTGGCCAGATTCGTCCTCGCGCCATGAATCGTGGCCGACGCTGCCAGCGTCGGAATCCGATGCTGGCAGCATCGGCCACGATACCAACTCCCGGTGGCGACTTATTACTGACATTCGACCATTCAGCGCGCGCTGACGTCTACCACATACTTGCGATTGGCAGCAGCGGAGCGTTAAAAAAGACGTTCTGTCGAGCGCCCGCTCATCGTCCCCAACTCACCACTCACACCACTCACTACGTACTCACCACTCACTACTCACCACTCACGATTGCACAGACGGATTAAAAATCCGTCCTACCGCCATGCCCATCTCCTATTCCTGCCCGCATTGCGGCAAGCAGTTTTCGGTCGCTGACCAGTATGCCGGGCAAAGCGGCCCGTGTGCCTCCTGCGGCCAGACGATCACCATTCCCATGGGGATGCCGCCGTATGGAGCGGGGCCCGCCGGCTATTACGCCCCCAAGCCTTCGTCCGGCAGCGGAGCTTCGCTGGCGACCGTCTTGATTCTGGTGATCGTGGTCCTGCTCGCGATTCCAGCGGTCCTCGCGGCCCTGCTCATTCCCGCGGTCGGGGCAGCCAGGCAGGCGGCCAGGCGCTCCCAATCGTCGAACAACATGAAGCAGCTCGGCCTGGCGATGCACAATTACCACGACGTGCATGGCTGCTTTCCCCCAGCAGTCGTCACCGATGCCAATGGCAACCCGCTCTTCAGCGGCCGCGTCCTCTTAATGCCGTATTTGGGGCTGAACCGTCTCTACCAGTCGTGGGACCAGACGCAGGCCTGGGACAGCCCGGCCAACCAGGCGCTGAGCCAGATGCTGATCCCGATGTTCCGCGACCCACAAGACGAAGGTGCGCCCGGGCAGACGAGCTATCTGTTCGTCACCGGCAAAGGCACGATGGGTGAAGCGGGGACCAAGGTCTCGATGGGGGAGATCACTGACGGAACGTCCTATACGATCATGTTTGTCGAGGTCAAAGGGAGCGGCATCAACTGGGCCGAGCCGCGCGACTGGGACGCCAGCACGCCGCTGCCCCCCGGCAATCACCAATCAGGCAATCTCGTTGGGTTCGCCGATGGGTCGGTCCGCCCGCTGGCCCCCGGAACGCCGATTCAGGCGGCCACCACGCGCGCCGGCGGCGAGGTGGTGTATTTGCCGTGACAGAGTGAGTGGTGGGGGGGGGGGGGGGGGGGGGGGGGGGCCCCG
>JAKEHX010000485.1 GCA_022614795.1 Planctomycetaceae bacterium
CGGCCGTCGGCGGTCGTCCAGCTCGAGCGCGCCGCCTCGTTGGGTGACTGCTGCGTCGTGCGGAGAATCCTTCCGTCGAGTGTCTGCTCGATCAGCGTGTCGTTCGGGCCGACTTCAACGACGCGAGTGTTCGCTGGCGGCTGCGCGCCCGGCGAGTCTTGGCCGCCCGGCGAGGGTTGGCCGCCGGCGCGAAGCGCGAAAAGGCCGGCCGCACCGACAAGCGCGGCCAGGCTCGTGACGAGAATTCGCTGAAGGTTCATACAATCTCCTTGGTGGAAAGTGAGGGGTTAATTAGCGATCAGTAGGACGGACTTCGATTCCGTCTGATGGTTGACTGGGTGCGACAGTGGGGATGGGGACTATCGGGAGGTCCGTCGTGCGGGGCGCGAGTTCTTGCTCCAAGGCAAAAACTCGCTGATTCAGCTCGGCCAGTTCCTGCGCCAGCGAAATGCCCGCGGGAGCGTCGTAGGTCTCCAGTTCCAGTGCCGCAGTCTCGCCCTGGGCTTGTGCAAGTTCATTGGCGAGCGCGGATTCGGCAGCGCGGAATTCCGCGAGCGCCTCGCGACCGCCGGGCGGGACTTGAGTTTGTAGGTCCCGACCGCCGGGCGGGACCTGGCTTGCCAGGGCAGAGCCGCCCGCAGCATCAGGTTCCGCCCGGCGGTCGGAACCCACCCGGCGGGAAACTTCCTGAAACAGCTCATTCAATCCCACGCCGAGCAATCCGCCGACGAGCACCATGCTCGCCACCGCCACTCCGACGATCCAAGGCTGCCACCCTGCGCGGCGACTCGGCTTGGCGGCGGTCGCGACGATGCACTTCGGCGGCAGGATCACCGTCGGCTGCGCCAGGTGGGCCAGCCATTGCTTCAGGAGGTCAGCCACTTCCGCGGCCGATTGAAAGCGGTCGGCCGGCGACTTGGCCAGCAATTTCGCGATGATCGCGGCCAGCCACTGCGGCACGTCGGGGTTGATCTCGCGGATGTCCCGCGGCTCGTCGTCGCAAATCCGCCGCAGCACGGCGAGCGTCGTTTCGGCCCGGAATGGCGGCCGGCCCGAGCTCATCGCGTACATCACGCTCCCCAGGCTGAAAAGGTCCGCCCGCGCGTCGATTGGCTCGCCGCGGGCCTGCTCGGGGGCCATGTACTGCGGTGTGCCGGCGATGAAGCCGCTCTGCGTCTGGCTGGCGTCGTCGACGGCCCGCGCCAGGCCAAAGTCGGTGATCCGCACCCGCTCGCAGCCGCTTTCCAGCAGGATGTTGGCCGGCTTGATGTCGCGGTGCACCAGGCCCTGGGCGTGGGCGGCGGCCAGCCCTTCGGCCGTTTGCATGGCGATCCGCAGGACCTCGCGCGTTTCGAGCAGGCCGCGCTCGTCGAGCCGGTCCTGGAGCGAGCGGCCGGCCACCAACGGCATCACCAAAAACGGCGTCTGGCCGCTCGTATCGACGACATGGATCGGGATGATGTGGTCGTGAACCACGGCGGCGGCGGCTTTGGCTTCATAAGCGAATCGCTTGCGGGCGGCGGCACTCGCGGCCAGGTGGCCGGCCAGCACCTTGATCGCCACTCGACGGTCGAGCGCGGGATCGCGGGCCTTGAGGACGATTCCCATCCCGCCCCGGCCCATGACCTCTTCGATCTCGTAGTTGCCCAGTCGGCCCAGCATGCCGGGCCGGTCGGACGGCGAGAGGAAGTCGAGCGTCGGTTGTTCATCGTCCGTACTGGCAGCCACATTCCGTGTGCCGTTGTCTGACGTACTATAGGCGCCGGACGGCGCACGGAGTGTGCCTGCTACATCACTGTCATCCACGGCGACCAATTCGTCCGACGAGCTGAGGAACGTCTGGGCCTGCGACCACCACTGGCCGCCGCCGGCCAGTTGCTCCAGCTCGGCGCGGCAATGCGAGCAGCCTTGCAGGTGCTGCGAAAGCTCCTCCGACTGCGCAGGCAACAGGAGATCGGCCAGGGCCAGCTCCAACTGCCGGCGATCGCAGAGTGACATGCGGGCCACCATCTTCATTCCTCCTCTCCAGCCAGCTCTTGCACGCGGCGCCGCAAGCGCGAAAGCACGCGGCTGCGGGCGATATAGACGGCGCCGGCACTCAGCCCCAGTTCAGCCGCGACCGATGCCACGTCGCGCGACAGCACGGCTGTTTGCCAGAAGGCCTGCCACGTTGAGCGGCTGAAGTCGTGCTCGATCGACCGGGCGGCGAGCTGAAACAGCCGGCGGCGATATTCGGTGTCGATTTCCTGCGTATCGCCATCGGGCCCGTCGGGCTGAACCTCGAGCAGCCGCTGAATGTCGCTGCCGCCGGCTGCCCGGCCATGACGCTGCTGGTAGCGGAGCGAATTCACCAGCCGGTTGCTGGCAATCCGATACAGCCAGCCGCGGAACGAGCCTCGGTCCGGATCGGGTGTCCAGCGGCGGGCGGCTCCGGCGACGGCCCGAAAGACTTCCTGGCAGAGGTCGCGAGCGTCGGCATCCTGGAGGCCCTTCCTCCGGGCAAGCTGATAGACCAGCGGCTCATAGATGCCCAGAAACTCAATCCACGCCGCATGGTTCTGCGGATCAGCAATCCGCAGGAGCAAGCTATAGCGAGTGGTTTGAGCGGCATCCATCGCGAAACCTCTGGCATTATCACACCGGTCCAAGGCGAATCTTTCAGCAAACTAAGACGGCATGTCTTGGAGGTCAATCGAACCCGTTGGAACTGCGCTGAGGCTGTGAATGAATCCCGTAGCGGAACTCGCCAGAGTTCCGAATCCGCGGAAAAACCTGAAGTCTGGCGACTTCAGCTACGAAAGATTCACAACCTCTTTGCATTAACGGGTTAGTTGTATACTTAGACAAGGTGGTAGATCATGCCGTCCGTGGCAAGTGAACCTGTCGCGCTCGCATACGGCTCATCGCCTCGAACTTGGAATAACTCGCCCCGGAGGGCACGAACGTAACGGTGGAGTCCCGCTTGCGCGGCCATTCCGTCGTCGGAATCTCCAAAAAGTGGATTGACGATTGCGGGGCGAGCCACTTAGCTTGAGGATTGGAGTTACCGACGGAGCGGCCGGACGCAAGTCAAGTCGTCAAAGGCCGCTCCGCGTTGTTTTGTAACGAGGATCGTCCGCGCCGCTATCCGGGTGCGCGCGGCTTAAGTAGCAGGCACACTCCGTGTGCCGTCCAGTCCGTCAGACAACC
>JAKEHX010000486.1 GCA_022614795.1 Planctomycetaceae bacterium
ACTGACAAATCCCCACCGTGGCTCGCCGGCTATAAAGGAAACGCCGTCGTCGAGTCGCTCGGCTCGCTGGTGGCCGAGATCGACGGCCGCCGCGTGCCGCTGACCGTCGGCTATCACAAGGTTTCGGTCGAAATCCGCGACCAGATCGCCCGCACCACGATCGAAGAGTCGTTCGTCAACCACACCAGCGGCGTGCTCGAAGGGCAATTCCATTTTCCGCTGCCGGCCGATGCCTCGATCAGCGGCTTTGGGATGTGGATCGGCAGCGAGCTGGCCCTAGCCGACATCGTCGAGAAGCAGCGGGCCCGCGAGATCTATGAAACGATCCTCCGCGAGAAGCGCGACCCGGGGCTCTTGGAATGGACCGGCGGCAACGTGTTCAAGGCCCGTGTCTATCCGATCCCCGCGCGGAGCGAAAAACGGATCAAGATCGTCTATACGCAGGTCCTGCCGCGCAAAGGGGACAGCTACCGCTACAGCTACGCACTCCAGAGCGATCTATTGCGGCAGAATCCGCTGCGGCAGCTGGACTTGGAAGTGACCGTGACCAGCACGCAGCCGCTGGCCAAGGTGAGCTGCCCCACGCACCTGACGCGCAACCAGCTGACGGAGCATGCCGCCCGCGTGGAGTTTTCGGCCCAGAAATACACGCCCAAGAGCGATTTCGAAGTCGTCGTCCAGACGGCCGGACTGCAAGGCGGCGCGCAAGCTCCCGACGTCGTCTTCATCCCTCACCAGCGCGGCGACGACGGCTATTTCCTCTTGCAATTACAGCCGCCGAGCGAGGGCGCCTGGCAGCGCGACATGCTGCCGGACGGCGATCCGCTGTGCTTACTGATCCTGGCCGACACGAGCGCGTCAATGGACGGCGCGGCGCGAAAGGCGCAGGGCGAGGTGCTGGCCGCCCTGCTCGGGGCGCTGTCGCCCAAGGATACGTTCAACCTGGCCGCCTGCGACGTCGATTGCATCTGGGCCTTTGAGAAACCAGAGGCCGCTCAGGAAGCAAGCATTGACCGGGCGCGCAAGTACCTCGCCGACCGCCGCTCGCTCGGCTGGACGAACCTCGACCGGGCGTTTGAGTCGGTCGCCAAAAAAGTAGCAGGCACACTCCGTGTGCCGTCCGAAAAGGGCATGCACGTCGTGTACCTCGGCGATGGCATCGTCACAGCGGACACCCTCACCCCAGCCCTCTCCCAAGGGGAGAGGGGGCCGGTCGACGGCCCCGCTTTCGTCAACCGGCTGGGGCAATTGCTCGGCGGCAAGGGGGCGACGCTGCACGCGGTCGCGGTCTCCAGCAGTTACGACGCGGCGGTGCTCCGCGGCATGGCCGGCATCGGCGGCGGATCGCTGCGGCAGGTGAGCGGCCAGGTCAACCCGCAGCAAGCGGCCAAGGACCTCTTGGCCGAGATCACGCGGCCGGCCCTCAAGAACATCCAGCTCGAATTCAAGGGGCTCCGCACGGCCCGCGTCTATCCCCGCGTCCTGCCGAACGTCCCAGCCGGCACGCAGCAGATCGTCCTGGGGCGGTATATGCCTCAGAGCCGCGAACAGCGGGGTGAAGTCGTTGCGACCGGGACATTGGCGGGGAAGACTGTCACGTATCGCACGTCGCTCACAGTACCGAGTACTCAGTACTCAGTACCAAGTAGCCAGAACTCATCCGCCTCAAATCCTAAATCCCAAATCCTAAATCCCAAATCGCTGCCCCTAGCCCCTAGCCCCCAGCCCCTAGCCCCTTCCGAAAATCTGAAATCTGAAATCCGAAATCTGAAATCCGATTCCTCCTTCATTCCCCGCCTGTGGGCCCGCATGCACCTGGACGAATTGCTCGCCCAGGGAACGTCGCAAGAGGTGCAGGACGAGATCATCAACCTGTCGGAAGAATTCCACATCATTACTCCCTACACGTCGCTGCTGGTGCTGGAGACCGACGCCGACCGCGAGCGGTTCAAGGTCAAGCGGCGATTTCAGATCCGCGACGGCGAGCGGCTGTTCGCCGACGCGCGCGACGTGGCCCAATACCAGCTTGTGCAGCAGCAGATGCAGCGGGCGGGGCTCTGGCGGCAGGGCCTGCGAGAGCAGGTGCTCATGGGGCTGGCCGGCCTGGGGCGCGAGCGGGTGCAGCTGGACCGGCTCGAGCGGGCCAAGCGCGGCAAGGAGGTCGATTTGGCCGGCCTTTTGGACGCGACGACCAACTCAATTGCGCCGTCGAGCTGGCTCGATGCCGGCGGTCCTGGGTCGATTCAGGATTTTGACACCAATCTCAGCCTGGCGATCAGCCAGACGCAGGGAATTGGTTTCGGAGATTCGGGTGGCGATTTTGGAATCCCCATTCCAGCTCCGGTAATCTTCTCGGACGGCAACATGCCGATGGATGAAGCGCCTGGCCGGCCGATCGTCGTGCCGCTTGGCGCCGGGGATTATGCCCACAAGGCCGAGCTGTTCCCCTTGAGCAACGCCCCCGATGGGACGGCGTTTAACGCGCGCGGTTGGATGCAGCGGTTCGAAGGTCGGGGCAATGACATCGACGGCGAGTTCGCCGGCGACCCGTTTGCTGGCGAGTCGATCGCCATGGTTCCGTTCGGCGGGTCTGCCGGCCGGTATTTATCCCCCAGCGATTCCGCCCCCGACATGCCATCCGCGGGGCAACCGGTATTTCCCGTTGGCGACATGGTCATCGGCCGCAAGCTCCGCAGCAGCGAGCGGCGCGTGAAGGCCAGCTATCTCTTTGAAGTGGAGGTATCCGAGCGCATCGCGGATAGGCCGCTGATTCCGCTGCACCTCCCGGCTGCCCGGCCGGTCACGCCCGAGCCGGCGAAACCCGCTTCGCTCTGGCCCGCCGATTTGCAGGAGCTGTCGCGCTCGCTGCGGACCAAAATCGATCTGACCAAGGTCGAGGGGGGCCTCGTCGTCGATCGGCAACACGAGTCTCAAGCCGCCGATGCCGGCCGGACTGTGAGCCGCTCGCAGTCGCTCCTGCTGGCGTCGGCCAAATCGTGGCTGCGGCGGAGTGAGGATGAAAGCGGCCGGGTGCAAATCGACTGGGCCCGCGGTACTGACCGCGGCGTCTTTTCCCCGGCCTACGGGCTGGCCCTGGTCCGCCCGGCGGCTCCCAGCGATTTCACGGCCGTTTATGAAAGCAGCCAGTCGTGGCAAAGCCAATTCGAGTGGAGCTACCAGGATTACACCGGCACGGTCGAGCCCGACGAGCCCGGGCAGGCCCGGCTGGTGCTGAAGCACGTCATCCGGCCCACCGATGAGCGGCGGATTCTGATCGACACGATCAGGCACGTGGTCCTGTCAGTGGAATCAATCCGCCGCGGCCGGGTGGAGTCGAGCCAGCGGGCGTCCGACTTCGTCGAGATCGCCGGAATTTGGCTGCCGCGAAAGATCGAAATGCAATCCAGCGCCGACGGCCCCACCGAAACGACGACCTTCACGTATGAAATCGTGCCCGCAGCCCGGCTTGACGAGTTGCAAAAGGAACAGCTCGCCCCGCAAACGCAAGCCAGCGCCCTCACGCTCAAGGTCCCCCTCCCCAAGCTCGACGCGGCCAAAGACCGCATCGCCAAGGGGCAAGCGGCGCTCGAAGACCGGCTGGTGCTGCTCTTGAGCCTGGCGAGCGATCAGAAATGGCCCGAGGCGCACGAAGAGCTGGCCCGCATTGAGGCACTAATCCGCGGCAAATCAATGGCCGCCTGGATGCGGATTTGGCTGTCGGACCACAGCCGTCGCCTCGAAGAGCTGCGGCAGCTGGTGCTGGCCGAGGCCCGCGCGCTTGCGACCAAGCCCCGCGCCGGCGAGCGGACGCTCCTCGACCGGTTCCAAGCGCTGGCCAGCTCGCACATCTCCTACGAGGAACAGCTGGAAGTGCTCGATGCGCTCAAGCCCGTCTATGCCCGCCTGACGGATCACGTGCAGGGGCCGCGGCGGTGGGGCGAGATTCGCCAGGCCGTGCTCCAGAGCGCCGGCCGCGATGCCGAGCAGATCGCCCTGCTGCGCGAGCTGGCCCGCGACTATCCGGACGTGGAGTACAACCATCGCATCCTGGCCCGGCGGCTGATCGATCAGGGGGAGTACGACGCCGGATACGAGGTGCTCAAGACGGCTCTCACGCGGGCCGGCGCGAACTGGACGCCCGGCGAGCGCGACCGGCTGTACGAAGCGTGGGCCGATCACCTGAAGGCGCAGGGGCGCTGGGCCGACCAGCACGGACTCGTCGCCCATTGGCTCGGGCACCATCCGCAGGACGCCGATCCTTACGAGCGGTACCTGGCGTGCCTCGTCTATACGCGCCGCGAAGCCGAGGCGGACCAGCTCGTGGCCGATTGGCTCAAGGCGGGACTGGCCGACGAACCTCTGCCGAAGGACATCGAGGCGAAGGCCGCGGCGGCCGTCGAAACGGCGACCGGCGACAACAGCTACCTGGCCAGCGGCGATCTCGATCCGCGTTTTCTCCCCGCCATGGCCGAGCTGCTCGTGGCGCACGTGGCCGACGAAGACGTGCCGCAATTCGTCTCCGAGTTGACCGGCGACTACGACACGCGCCGGACCGACGCGTATAAAGCCGCGGCTGCCAAGATTCTCGCCCGCCTGAAGGCCGAAGCGGCGTCGCTCCCCCTGGCGCAGCTCCAGACGCTCGTCTCGTGGTGCGTTTCGTACGCCGACGAGGCCACGGAAGACGACTGGAAGGCGATCGGCGCCGCGATCCGCACACGCTGGGACGCCACAGTGAATTCACGAGGAGGCCAACCGCCAGCCGCTCACCCGGCCATCGAGTCGCTGCTGGCCAACTCGCTCCTTCAGGTTCTGGGCCACATCGGCCACGACGAGAAAGTCGCCTTCCTGCGGGTGCGGCTGGAAAAAAGCGATGAGATGCGCCGCGCGGACCGGGCCAGTGCACTGTTTGAGGCCTTGCTGGAATCTCCTTGGTCCGCCGAAGTCGAAACCGAATCGCTCGCCCTGATCGACAAAGTGGGGCAGGCTTCCAGCCTGCCAGGCGGCAAACTCTCAGCCGACGACGAGACTGCCCGCCTGCGGGATCAGGTCGTCGCCTTGTACCGCTGGACCGACCGGATGGAAGAGGCCCGCGCGGCGAAGCTCGTGGCGGCGATCGAGCGGCCCGACAAGCTGACGCGCACCGAGCTGGCCGACAAACAGGCCAAAATCCGCAAAGAGGTCCGCAGCGATTTGTCGGCAAGGCTCGGCAGGAGCCTCGCCCTCCCAGGGGCTGCTCAGGACGGCCTGAAACCTTGGCTGACCATCGAGCATTTGACGCTCGAAGCGCGGCTGGAACGGGAATTGCCCAAGGTCGTCGAAAGCAGTTGGGAATTACTCGGACCGGTCGTGGACGACCGGGCTAAGCAGCCGGCGGTCAATCCCGCAGCCGGCACTGCTGGGCAAGCCAGCAGTGGCACCCAGCTCGACGCCGTGCTGCGGGCCCGGACGCTGGCCATGCTCATCCGCCTGGCGATCCGCAAGGACGCGCCAGCCGCCGAAGCCGAGTGGCTAGGCAAATATCTCGACGCCGCGATTGCCGCCGAGAATCCCGCCATCGACGCCCGCCTGGCCAAATACGTCCTCCTCGTGGCCCTTGACCAGCCGCAGCCCCTGATCGAGCAGCTAACTGTGTGGTCGTCTCGCTCCGCGAGACGAGGCGGTGAGCAAGAAGGCGGACTTCAACCAGACGCTTCCGCTCGCGGAGCGAGCGGACCACAGGACGATCGCCCGCAGGTCTGGCAGCGAGCGCTCGCTTATCTGAAGGCCGAGCTGGGCGACCTCGCCGGGGCCATCGCCCTGACCGAGCCGCTGGCCGCCGCCGACGTGCTCGACGCGGCCGATTACCGGGCCCTGGCCGGCTGGTACCAGGCCTCGAAGCTCGACGAGAAATATCACCAGGCACAGGTCGCCGCCTGGAAGCAGCTCGACGAGTGGCGGCTGCGGAACGTGCTGCGGTCGCACCTCTCGCCGTGGGAGAACCGCAGCGGCCCCTCGCCCGGTGCGATCGATCCGCAGCTCTTCCTCGTCCTGGAGGCCCTGTTTGCCAAGTCGAGCAATCCGTCCGAGCACGTCTACATGGTCCGCAGCTTCTACGAGAAGTCGCGCGACTTCCGCCTGATCGCCGCCCTGGCCGATGCCGTCGTCGGCCAGTCGTCCGGCAACATCTATCGCTTCCTCAAGGAGCTGGACAGCACGCTGGAGGAAATCGACCGCGAGGCGACGGTGGACGAGCTGCTGGCCCAGGTGGCCAAGGTCCGCGAGCGGGTCCAATCATCGTTGCCGACGATTGGCACTGCTGGACAAGCCAGCAGTGGCACCCAAGGGCCGACCGGCACTGCTGGGCCCGTGTTGTCCGAATGGGCCAGCAGTGGCACCCAGCAGGCGGTCGATCAGCGGGCGCTCGACCTATTGATCATGCTGGCCGAGCGGCGGGCCGCTGAAGTGAAGAACCAGCCCGGCCCGCACGTCGCGGCTGCCGTCGCCGCCTTGCAAAGCGCGTCAAAGAGCGCGTGGTCGCCCGGCGAGCCGCGGCTCTTTGCCGAATTGCTCGGCAACCTGGGCCGCATCAGCCAGCAGCCTATGGCGGACGAGCGAATCCGGGTCCTGAATTCGCTGCACGCCGCCGCGCTCGAGCGCACTGCTGGGCAAGCCAGCAGTGGCACCCAACTAGCCGGCACTGCTGGGCAAGCCAGCAGTGGCACCCAACCGGCAGCCCAGAGCGAAAATCGGCTGGCGATCGCCCATGCACTCGGCCAGTCGCTGATCGCCGACAATCGCCGCGAGCAGGCGATCGACGTGCTCGAGGCGGCCCTGGCCGAACATCGCCAGGCCCACGCCGGCAAGCTCGTCTCGCAGGCGGTCCCGACGCTCCAGGTCTATGGCGACCAGATCGCGCTGGACGGCAACTTCGTGCGGGCCGAGTCGCTTTATCGCGGGGAGCTGGCGCGCGTCGCCAACTCCAGCGTCGCGGAAGAGGTGCGGCTGTTGCTCTTTCGCGTTTATGAGCGGGCCATCGACAGCCGCGGCAGCACGTCGCTCGGCTCTGGTTTGGCGCAGTATCGCGCGGCCACCGCCCTGCTCGCCGCCGAGCTGGCCAAAGCCAACGGCCAGGACGAGCGCCGCCAGCTCCTGAATCGATTGTGCGACATGTACGCTGCCGCGCACCGGCACCAGGAGCTGGCCCCGGCGGTCAAGGCCGACGTCGTCGCGTTTGGCGACACAGCCCTCCCGCCGCTCCTCGAACGTCAAATCGACAACTATCAGGAGATGGTCGAGCGGGTCCAGCGGACGATCCGCGACACGGCCGGCTACCTGCCCGCCCTGCGGCTGCTGCTCACGCGGATCGAAAGCGAGCCCGCCTGGCTGGCCCGCAAAGGGGACGACGGCTGGCGGCACTTTGCCTGGGAGCTGGGCATCCTGCACGACGAGCTCCGCGGCAAGCTGGGCGGCCTTGAGCCGCGATTCTTGAAACTCGTGCTGACCGCCCTCCGCCGCGAGCTGACCACGCACACCGAGCGGCGGCAAGTCATCTACCACGATGGGAGCACGCACTTCTGGCAGGAGCGCACGGACGACTTCGTGCGCGTGGCCGAGGAAGTGCTCGCCGAGCAGCGGGATTCACGGCAGGCGATCATGTACATCTCTGACTACCTCTATCGCGGCGTGCACCGGCATGCGCGGGCAATTGAAATCCTGCTCGACGCCCACCGCCGCGGCCTCTTGGACGAAGAGGGCCGGGTCCGGCTGGCGCATTGGCTTCAGGAACAGGGGCGCTATGGCGAGTCGATCGCCTTTCTGGAGCCGCTAGTGAAGGAGCAGCCCGAGCGCCCGGGCTATCGCATCCAGCTCATGCACGCCTATTTCCAGACCAAACAGCCCGAAGCGCTGAGGCGGCTATTGGCCGAGACCGACAAGTTCTTCCATGAGGAGGAACGGTGGAATGAGGACATCGCCGCCGCCCTCGCGACGAGCTGCCTGGAGAACGAACTGCTCCCTGAAGCGGTGGAGTATCTCAAGGAAGCGATCGAGCGGCGCGAGGCGGCGCTCAAGGGGCAGACGACCGGCGATCGGACGCTGGCCCAGTACTACATCGACCGGGCGTATGCCTATGCGGGGCTCGCCGGCAATGTGGGGCAGGCTTCCAGCCTGCCAGGCATGGACGCGGTCAATACCAAGGCCGCCGTGGACGACGCCTGCTCGGCCCTCGTGGTTTGGGGGGCGGCGGGAGACGGCTTATACCGGCGGTATACGAAGATCGGAGCCGACCGCGAGCGGGTCCATCCGCTCGACGTGCTGCGCGACGTGCTGACGGCGGCGCCCGATCTCGACGGCTATGTGGTCGAGCTCGACGCCGCGGTCGCCAAATCGGGTGCGGACCGGCCGATCGTCCGCAAGTCGCTGGGGGAGAACTATTTCGACCGCGGGGCGTTCGACAAGGCCCTGGCGCAGCTCAAGCTGGCGGTCGAGCTGGCCCCCAATGACGGTGCGATCCATGCCAAGCTCGTCGAGTGTTACGACGCCCTGATGCAGGGCCAGCAAGCAGCCGAGCAGCTTTATGCCTCGGTCGAGCTGGCCCGCCGCGACATCGGCCTGTGGACCAAGCTGGCCGAGCGGCTGGAGAAGCTCGAGCAGCCGGACCAGGCCGAGCGGGCCCGGACGTCGCTTGTGGAAATGCTTCCGAGCGAGACCGAGGGACACGCGAAGCTGGCCGAAATCCGTCAAGCGCAAGGCCGCTGGGACGAGGCAACCCTGCACTGGCGGCACGTGGCCCGCATTCGCAAGCTGGAGCCGGCGGGCCTGTTGGGCCTGGCCGCCGCGCAGATCCACGATAAGCGGCGCGATGACGCGGACCGCACGCTCCGCGAGCTGGAAACGACCGACTGGCCCGCGCGGTTCCACGACGAGCTGCGCCAGAAGCAATTGCCGAAATTGCGGGAGGAGTGGCGGAAGCTGAAGTAGTTTAGCCCTGCCGGGGCGAAGCTGGGTTGCGGTGCGAGGGTGCGGGACGGAGGGATGGAGGGACAGAGGGATGGAGGGATGGAGGGATGGAGGGACGGAGGGATACGCAGTACGCAGAGGTTGTGAATCTTTCGTAGCTGAAGTCGCCAGACTTCAGGTTTTTCCGCGGATTCGGAACTCTGGCGAGTTCCGCTACGGGATTCATTCAGTGCACTCCCGCCTCAGGTCCCGCCCGGCAGGCTGAACCTACACCGTCAACACCCGGTCCCGCGAGGCCACCGCCCACGTGCCGATCAGCCGCCCGCCCGACACGACATAAACCTCCTTGTGCAGCGCGCTCGTCGGGCAGATATGCCGCGGCATGCCCCACAACTCGTCGCCCGGCTGGAACCGGCTGGCCTCGGGCGTCTTGAGCACCAGGTGCTCCTCGTTCTGGAGGACCGCCTCGGCGCCGGGCAAGGCGGGGAACAGCACGCGGCTGCCGGCGGGCGGATCGCTGGCCACCGCCTTGTAGCCCAAGTCGAGCGTGACGCGGTCGTCGGCCGGGCGGCTGATCACCCGCGTGAACACCAGGGCCGCCACCGAGAAATTCAGGTCGGGAAACGATACGCCGTAGCCCCAGTCGTGAAACACGATCGTCCCGGGGCTCAGCTCGATCGCCGGATCGTCGATCGCGGCAAAAATCGGAAACGACGCCGTCCCGCCGGCGACGATCCGCGGCACGGGAAGGCCATCGGCGAGCAGCTCGTCGCGGAATTTGGCCGCCGATTGCCAGATCGCGTGCACCGCGGCCCGCCGCTCGCTGACATCCTTCTGGTGATTGTGCCCGTCGTAAAGGTGGAGGCCGCCCGGCGTGACGCCTTTCATCCGGGCAATCTGCTGATAGAGCAAGCGGGCCGCGGGACCAACCGGCCGGCCGGTGCGATGCTGCCCGCAGTCGATGTCCAAGAGGACCTCGACCGACCCGTGCTTAGCCCCGTCGTCCACGACGGGCCAGTCGCGCTCCGTGGACGGGGCGGCTAAGCGGTCGTCCACGACCGGTTGCACGGCCGCCAGTTCTTCGGCCAGCATCGCGATCGGACGCGCGTCGTCACCGGTCACCGCCAGCTTCACCTGCGGGTATTTCTCGAGAAACCGGACCACGCGGCGAATGTTCGGGCCGACCGGGTTATAGGCCCAGAAGATGTCGCGCACTCCCGCCTGGGCCAACATTTCGGCCTCGGCGATGGTGGCGCACTTGTGCCGCGTGATGCCGCGGGCCAGTTCCAGCTCGATGACCTCCCGCATCTTGTGGGTCTTGCAATGCGGCCGCAGCCGCGCGGGCGAGCCGGCGATGCGGACCATTTCGGCCAGATTCGACTCGACTAGGTCGCGAAAGATCACGAGGCTGGGCGAGAGCATTTGGCTCGTATCGGCGATGGCGTAGCGCTCGTCGGTCACGGTTGGAACCTTCTGTTTCGCAATTTGCACTTCCTACTTTGCACTTTGCAATCAATGCTCGTTCCCAAGCTCCGCTTGGGAACGCAAGTCCGGGAAGCTCTGCTTCCCTTCCCCGGAGTCCACACGTCCACTGTGTCGCCTCGAAGCAGAGCTTCGGCACGTGTGTTCCCAAGCAGAGCTTGGGAACGAGCTGTTTACAATACGCGCGTCATTTGATCGCCTTCCGCTCGCGCAGCCACTGGATCGCCGCCGGAATCCCTTCGTTGATCATCGAGTCGTAATGGTCGCCGCTGGCCGCCGTGACGAACTTCACGTCGGCCCCTTGCTGCTTCAGCTTATCGGCGAAGGCCCGCGTGTCGGCGATCGGGCAGTTGGAATCGTCCTCGGCGTGAAACAGGAACACCGGCCGCTTGAGAGCCGCCGCGTGCGTGGAGGGCGAGCTTTGCGTGACAAAATCGACCAGCCCCGGCAGCGTGTAGCGATACAGCGCCAGCGTCCAGCCCATCCGCTTGGGCAGGTCGGTCGCCGGAGCGTACGCCATCACGCCGGCCAATCGCGGCTCGTGCGCGGCCACGAGCAGGGCGTGCGTGGCCGCCGAGCTGTGCCCGGCCGCGTAGATGCGGGCCGGATCGACTTCCGGCACCTTGGCCAGGACGTAGTCGAGGGCGTTGCGGGCGTTGACCAGCCCCGCGCGGGCCTCTTTGAACTCGTCGTAGGCCTCGCGCATCAGGTCCAGGTCGCTGTCGTCGTAGCACGGCCCGTCCAACTCGTACGAGAGCACCGCGCAGCCCGCCTTGACGAAAGGCGTGTGCTCCGGCTCGTCTTCCTCGGCCAGATCCATGCCGGCCAGGAGCGTGCTGCCGGCCGGGGCGATCAGAATGCACGGCAGCGATTTCGCGGCATGCTCGCCCGGCGGCAGGTACAGGTACATGTAGCCGCCGTGCCCCGGCGTGTCGTAAAACCCGCCCTCTTCGTCGCCGATGCTGATGACGTGCTGCACGACGCCCGGCTCCAGCTCGTGCTGCTCTGCCTCGCTGCGGTCCGGAAAGGCCGGCGGCGGCACATCGGTATATGCAAATGGCTGTTTGGCTGCGGCCGAAGCGGCGGGGGTGCGAAAGGCCATGGCCAGTCCGCCGCAGCAGAGGACGGCCAGCACGAGAGCCCCGCCGCCGAGGATCGCCGCGGTCAGTCCCCAGTTCGAGCTGCGCCGCTGCGGCTGCTGAAATGCCTGATATGGTTGCGGCGGCCACTGATTGGGATAGGACACATTTGCCTCCTGGAACGACAACCATCAGGGATCCGATTGGCAATTTGCAATGTTCAATTTGCAATTTGCAATGTTCAATTTGCAATTTGCAATCGGAGCATCAGCAGGAGTCGGACGGGGCGACTGCAAATTGGTCATTGAACATTGCAAATTGCAAAGTGCAAAGTGATTTTTCTCGCTTCCCTCGTTCCCAAGCTCCGCTTGGGAACTCAAGTCATGGAAGCTCTGCTTCCCCTTCCTCGAAGCGGAGCTTCGAGACGTGTGTGCCCAAGCGGAGCTTGGGCACAAGTTCGTTCAACTTGCTGGCATTTCCTGAAGTCTGGCGACTTCAGCTACGTGCGTTCAAACACCGTGGCGATTCCCTGCCCCAGCCCGATGCACATCGTGGCGATTCCCAGCTTCGCGCCGCGGTCGACCATCGTGTTGATCAGAGTCGTGGAGATGCGGGCCCCGCTGGCGCCGAGCGGATGGCCGATGGCGATCGCCCCGCCGCGGACGTTGACCTTGTTCTCGTCGAGGCCGAGCATGCGGATGCAGGCCAGGGCCTGGGCCGCGAACGCTTCGTTCAGCTCGATCAGGTCGATGTCTTTGAGCGTCAGGCCGGCCCGCTTGAGCACCTTTTGCACGGCCGGCACGGGGCCGGTCCCCATGACCGACGGCTCGACCCCCGCCACCGCCGTCGCCCGCACGCGGGCCAGCGGTTTGAGGCCGAGCGATTTCGCCTTGCCTTCCGACATAATGAGCAGGGCCGCCGCGCCGTCGTTAAGCGGCGAGCTGTTGCCAGCCGTTACGGTGCCGACCTTGGGCATGAAGGCGGGCTCCAGCGCGGCGAGGGCCTCGAGGCTGGCGTCGGTCCGCACGCACTGGTCGCCCGTCGCCAGGAATCGCTGCCCCTCCTCGTCGCGGGCATACACCGGCACGATCTCGCGTTTGAATTCCCCCTTGGCATGCGCGGCCGCGGCATGCTGGTGGCTCCGCAGGGCGAAGGCGTCCTGATCGGCCCGCGAGATGTCCTGCGTCTGGGCGAGGAACTCGGCCGTCACCCCCATCATCAAGGCCCCCTTGCTCGTCCGCTGGAAGAGCTTGGGGTTGAGGTCCAGGCCGTGGTCCATCGGCAGGTGCTGCATGTGCTCCAGGCCGCCGACGATCTGCACATCCTCAAAGCCGGCGGCGATTGAATGGGCCGCCTGGTTGAGGGCCTGCAAGCTGCTGCCGCAGAGGCGATTGACTGTCGCCCCGGCCGTGGCGACCGGCAGCCCGGCCATGAGGGCGATCGAGCGGGCCGCGTTCAACCCCTGCTCGCCGGTCTGCTGCGTATTGCCCAGCACGACGTCTTCGATTTCGGCGGGATCGATGCCGGTCCGCTCGACCAGCGACCGCAGGCAGTGGGCGGCCAGATCGTCGCTCCGCATGTCGCGAAACCAGCCTCGCTCCTTGTGGGCTCGGCCGATCGGCGTGCGGACGCAGTCGATCACGACGGCGCTCGTTCCATTCGTGGCACTCATGTATTTGCTCCTCCTGTCGTGGCCGATGCTGGCAGCATCGGGGTCCGACGCTGGCAGCGTCGGCTACGTTGCATAGAACTTGCGGCCGGTCGCGGCCATGTCGAGTAAGAGCGGCGTCGGCTCGAACCGCTTGCCCAGCGGCGCGAGGGGTTTGGCCATTTCGACCAGCTTTTTGGCCCCGACGCGATCGGCCCAGAAGAGCAGCCCGCCCTGAAACGGCGGAAAGCCCAGGCCAAAGATCAGCCCCAGATCGACGTCGCGCACGTCCCGCACGATCTTTTCGTCGAGCATCCGCGTCGCCTCCAGCAGCATGGGCAGAAACAGGCGATTGGTCAGCTCGTCGCGCGAGAACTTCCGCGTGCCGCGGCGATAGGTGGCGATGATCTTCTCGACCTCGGGGTCCTCCTCGGCCCGCCCCTTCTTGTTCTGATAACTGAAGAAGCCCTTGCCCGATTTCTGCCCCAGGCGGCCCAGCTTGACCATCGCCGGCACCAGCGGCGCGGCGACGACCCGTTCGGGAAACGCCTGGTACATGACCATGCCGGCATACACGGCCGTGTCGAGGCCCACCAGGTCGTACAGCGTCAGCGGCCCCATCGGCATGCCGAAAGCCGTCGCCGCCCGGTCGATTTCCTTGATCGACGCCCCGTCGCACAAGAGCTCGATCGCCTCGTTCATGTACGGAAACAAGAGGCGATTGACGAGGAACCCCGGCCCATCGCCCACGACGATCGGCGATTTGCCGATCCGCTTGGCAAAGGCCACTGCCGTCGCGACCGTTTCGTCGCTCGTCTTGGCCCCGCGGATCACTTCGACCAGCTTCATCCGCCGCACCGGGTTGAAGAAGTGAATGCCGCAGAAGCGCTCGGGCCGGGCCAGCCCCTCCGCCAGCCGCGTGATCGGAATCGTCGAGGTGTTGCTGGCGAGGATCGCCGCCGGCGCGAGCATCGGCTCGAGCTTCGCGTAAAGCTGCTTTTTGACGTCTTCCTTCTCGACGATCGCCTCGATCACCAGGTCCGCCGTGGCGATTTCCTCAAGGCGATGCGTCACGGCCAGAAGCGGCGCGAGCTTCAATGTTTTGGCGAGGTCCGGGCCTTTGAGCTTCTTGTTATAAGCCGCCTCTTCGAGCAGCTGCTTCGCGCCGCGGGCCAAGGCGTCGGCATTGGCGTCGGTCAGGGCGATGGGGATCTCGTTCTTCAGCGTCGCGCCGGCAATGCCGCCTCCCATGATCCCGCTGCCGAGCACGCCGACGGACTTGACATTTGCCGCCGTGACGCCCGCGCGATCCAGCCCCGTGTCGCGCTTGTTCCGGTCGGTCAGGAAAAAAACGTTGATCAGGGCCGCGTTGACCGGCGAGCCGAACAGGCTGGCCATCCCCTCGGCTTCGCGCTCGTAAGCCTCCGCCGCGGGCATTTGGCACGTTTCGAGCATCAATTCCAGGGCGGCCATCGGCGCGGGGTATTGCCCCTTGGTCTCCTGCTGGATCATGGCCGACGCCGTGGCCCCGAGAAAACCCAGCTCGGTCGGCTCGACCGCGATCGGCTGGGCCCACCGCTGGCGGTCTGTGAGGTACTGGCCTGATTGCTTCTCGGCCCGCACGACGCCAATGGCCGCCGCGAGCAATTTTTCCGCCGGCACGACGTCGCTGGCCAAGCCCATCACCAGGGCGGTCCGCGGATCGATGTTTTCGCCCGTGGTGATCATCTCCAGGGCATTGGCCAGGCCCACGATCCGGGGTGCGCGAACCGTGCCGCCCCAGCCAGGATACAGCCCCAGCTTCACCTCCGGAAAGCCGTATTCGGTTTTGGGACTGTCGGCCATGACTCGCCGATCGCAGCCGATGGCCAGCTCGGCCCCGCCGCCGACGCAGATGCCATCGATGGCCGCTACCGAGACAAATGGCATCTGCGACAGCCGGGCAAAGAGCGACTGCCCGCGGCGGCACATGGCGACGACTTCGCTTTTTGGCGCTCCCAGCGACGCGAGGAATTCGCGAATGTCGGCCCCGGCGATGAACGTGCCTGGCTTGCCCGATTTGATTACCAGGCCCGCGAGTACGGAGCGCGACTGGAGCTGGTCGAGCAGGGCGGCCAGTTCCCCAAGCACCGAGAGCGAAAGGATGTTCGCCCCTTTGCCCGACAGGTCGAACGTGATGAGGGCGATGTCGGCTTCGGGAAAGGAGAGGGTGAGGCTAGGCGTCATAGGTCCGTCCTGACGAGGTTGCTGCTTCTTGTTGTGCAATGCTACCGGGGCTGAAGGAGAGGGGCTAGGGCTGGGGGCTAGGGCAAGGTTTCAAGTTCCAAGTTTCAAGTTTCAAGTTTGGGGTTCGGCGTTCGGGGTTCAGGATGGGGGGTACTTCGTTCTTGGCACTCTGTGCTCGGTACTCAGTACGTACTCAGTACGGAGTACGAAGTACCGAGTGCCGTCATCCTGAACCCTGAACTTGAAACTTGAAACTTGGAACTTGAAACTTGAAACCGAAACCTTGTCCCAGCCCTAGCCCTCCTTCCTCACGCTGAACTCCAGCTTCCACCGCCCGGCTGTTTTGGTGCTTTGGCACCACAGCTCGAAGACGCCCAGCTCGGTCAGGTGCGACTGGAAGCGCACCGGGACGTAGTCCTCGTCGATCGCCTCCTCGCGCGGCAGGTTCGCTTCCAGCGAATCGGTTTCGGCCAGCTCCTCGTCGCTCCAGCGGGCCAAGAGGTCGCCCGGACGGTCTTGTTTGCGAACCGCCGAGCTGAAAAAGCGGAAGGTCGCTCTCTCGCCGACCACCAGGCCGATCTCGCTCGACGGCACGTCGATGCTCGTCCCCTCTTCCTGGCCGAAGGGGACCACGCACAGGGCCGAGAGGGGCCGCGGCGCGCCGGGAACTGCCAGGCCGGCCGTCTCGATGCCGACGTAGTACGAGCGGGCCGTGCCGCCGCGAATCCGCACGCCGCCGTGCCGCTTGGCCCAGCCGTAATACGCCGCGCCGCGGGCGACCGCGTGATCGAGGTCGTCGCCCGCGAGCGCCAGCGGCGGTATTCCGACGCTGGCAGCGTCGGCCACGGCTGCATCGCCGCTCCAGCTCGTCAGCACATCGACGAGCCGCTGGCGAAACAGATCGGCTTTGAACACGCCGCCGTTAAAGAGCACATGAGTCGGCCGGCTGGCGGGGCCGCGATTATCGCCGTGAGCAGCCAGGAACGCAGCCAGGTGCCGCGTCACCGCGGTGTCCGATTCAAACGGCAGGCCGATCTCCTGAAAACCGCTGAGCCGGCGGCGAGCGGGCCGACCGGCAGCGGCGCACTTGGGAAAGAACCCTTCCAGGAGCAGCTCCGCGGCCGAGCGGCGGTCGATATCAACGGTCACCGTGCCGCCGACGAGCTTGCTGCCGCGGCCGAGCACGCTGATCGGGTGCTTCTTCGGGCCACCCTCGGCCAGCAGGGTCTCCTTAGCCGTCCGGCACGAATGCCACAGCGAAACCGACTGCCACGGATCGAGCTTCACTCCCTTGTCGCCGAATTTGCCGGCGACGAAGTGGGCCAGAGCTAGGTCCATGTTGTCGCCGCCGACGAGCAGATGGTTGCCGACCGCAATACGCCGCAGCACCAGCTCGCCACTCTCCTGCGCCACGCCGACCAGCGTGAGGTCGGTCGTCCCGCCCCCCACATCGCACACGAGGAGCGTGTCGCCCACCGCCAAGAGCCGCCGCCATCGCTCGCCCGTCGCCGTCAGCCAGGCATAGACGGCGGCTTGCGGCTCTTCGAGGAGGATCAAGCTGTCCGGCAGTCCGGCAGCGAGAGCAGCCTCGCGCGTCAACTCGCGGGCCGCCGCATCGAACGACGCCGGCACGGTCAGTACCACCAGCTGCTCGGCGATCGGGGCATCGGGATGGGCATGCTCCCAGGCCGCGACCAGGTGTTCCAAATACCGCTGCGATGCCGCGACGGGCGAGACCTTCGGCACCTCAGCCGGCGCGTTCCAGGGAAGGATCGGCTGGTGGCGGTCGACCTTGTTGTGGCAGAGCCACGACTTAGCGCCGGCCACGGTCCGCTCGGGATGCTCCGCCGCCTGACGCCGGGCCATCTCGCCCACGGCAATCTGATTGCCTTTGCTCCACGGCAGATCGAAGACGTTGCTCTTGGTCTCGTGCTCCGGCGCGAGGTACAGAAATGACGGCAGCACCGTGCGGCTTTCGACCACGCCCTGCGCGACGAGCTGCGGAATTGGCAACAGCTCGACTCGCGGCTGGTCGGCCGCCAGCGGCGCATAGGCCAGCACGCTGTTGGTTGTGCCGAGGTCGATGCCGAGAACGTAATCCATTTCAGATTTCAGATTTCAGATTGCAGTTTCAAGTTCCAAGTTTCATGTTTCAAGTTCAAGGTCAGCCTCGGTACTTGGTATCTCGTACTGGGTACTGGGTACGTACCCAGTACCCAGTACCGCCCGTCCTGAACCCTGAACCCTGAAAGCTGAACCCCGAACCTCAAACTTGGAACTTGAAACCTGGAACCTGAAACTCAAGCTCACACTTCTATCTCCGCCGGCGCGATTACCAGCGCCGCTTCCTTCGAGCCGGTCCATGTCGGCAGGTTCACCGCGCTGGCTTGCCAACCGCGATGGGCCAGCTTGCCGCGGAAGGGACCGCTCCCTTCCACTTTGCCCGTCAGCCGCAACCGCGCGGGATCGTACGTCGCGGGCACATCGACCACCGACTGCTCATCCTGAGCAAGCACCGGCTTGAGGGCCAACAGCCGCTCGAGCGCCCCTGCCGAATCGCGCAAGACATTGCGTGCCGCCGCCCCGATTTGTTCGTCGGTATAAGAGTCGAGCGGCTCGAGGATCAAATCCACCAGCCGCGACTCGCGCTGAAGTGCGGCCAGGAGCGTGACCGCTTCACTCCTCGTTGGAGGGGATTCTGCGGTTGCCCGTGCCTTTGCCGGGCGTTGCCCCGGTTCATCCTGGGTGATTTTTGGCAACGCGGCCTGGTCGATGGCTGCCTGGATCCTGGCCGCTTTCTCGGCATTGAACAGAGCCGCAAAGAATGCCCGGAAGGCTGTGCCGATTTGTCCCATCCTATTGTCTCGCAATGGTTTGCGTCGATTGTCAGCTTCCAGCCCCGGCGGTAGGCGCACCTAGAGAACGCGCGGGGTAAAGGGTGCGTCTAATGAGTTAGTTGCTCTCGGACTGGCGGTTGCATGCCATTAGCTCGCGCCTAATACAACGCCCACAGGCCGGCCCTGTCAACCGGCTGAAACAATCCGCGCCAAATCCATGACGCCCAGGCTGCGACAGGTTATGCTAAAGGCTCGGTGTGCGGCGCTTCACCAGCGCCCCGCCAGCTCCGGGGGAAATGAGTTCCCCCCGTCCCGATCGGCTCGTCCCGGAACCCGTGCCGACCGAAGTCTGACACTCGCCCCGCGCGCCAAGGGGTCGGGAGTCTTTGGCGGGCCAGACCTGTCCATCCTCGAAAGTCGTATTCCGCCAAAGACTCCCGACCCCCTCGGCAGCGCTCACCCGCGAGACTGTCGGCTTTCGCTCCGAGGTTGTGAATGAATCCCGTAGCGGAACTCGCCAGAGTTCCGAATCCGCGGAAAAACCTGAAGTCTGGCGACTTCAGCTACGAAAGATTC
>JAKEHX010000487.1 GCA_022614795.1 Planctomycetaceae bacterium
GGTCCGGCATTCGAGCAGATGGGCGGTGGAGGCGGGGCGGGGCCGCAGTGGTCGGGCCAGGTCCCTCCGGGCTTTGAAGGCTTCGAATTCAGCGGCTCGTGGCCGGGCGGAGGCGGGGCCGGCGGAGGGGGCCAGATTCCGCCCGATCTCGAAGACCTCTTGCGGCAATTCACCGCCGGCGGGAGCGGATTTGACTTTGGCGGCGGCACGGCAACGCGCCGCCGCGGTCGACGCCGGCCCGCGGAGCCCGGCGCCGACGTGCGGCATGAGGTGGAAGTGCCGCTGCGCACGGCGGTCACTGGCGGCGAGGTGAACCTGCGCATTCATCGCGGGCAGAAGGCCGAGACGATCAGCGCCAAAATCCCAGCCGGCATCGACGACGGCCAGACGCTCCGCCTGCGCGGCCAGGGAGAGCCTTCGCGCAACGATGGCCCGCCCGGCGATTTGCTGGTGACGGTGCGCGTGGCCCCGCACGCAAGCTTCCGCCGCGACGGCCTGGACCTGATCGTCAAGGTGCCGGTGACGCTCGCCGAAGCGGCCCTGGGGGGCAAGGTCGATGTCCCCACTCCGCACGGCACGATTACGCTGAAGGTTCCTCCCGGTACGTCAAGCGGGACGCGCCTGCGGGCCAAAGGGCAGGGGGTTGCGAAGTCCGACGGCCGCACGGGCGATCTGTATGCGGAGATTCTGATTGCGATTCCACGGCACATTGACGATGCCAGCGCCGAAT
Source organism: Planctomycetaceae bacterium (assembly GCA_022614795.1). Lineage (GTDB taxonomy): Bacteria > Planctomycetota > Planctomycetia > Pirellulales > Pirellulaceae > CAYLLN01. Next base: position 731 of record JAKEHX010000487.1, read on the forward strand.
TAATCCGGAAGCTGGACGAGCGGCTGCGATTCGATCCGCGGGCGGAGCTGAGCTGGTGAACGTCAAAACGCTTGGCCAAATGGCGATTTGGATCAGTGCGTGGGCAGCGGTCGTGCTGCCGGCGGCCGCGGCCTGGGCCGATCCGGCGCCGCAGCCGCTGATCAAGCGGCTGGATGGGCCGACGCGGGCCAAAGTGCTCGCCGCGCTGGCGGGCCTGGTGATCCTGGGCTTTGGAATGGTTGCGCTCGCCTGGCTGGGAGCGCGCATGACGCAGCGCTATCGGAACAGCAAGCCGTACCATCGCCCGACGCCGCGGCCGGGCGAGCACGATTGGGCCAAGAAGCCGCTGGATGAAAGCGGGGATTAGAAATCCGTCCCGTCGTTCGCGTTGGGTGAATCTTCCACTCGCTCCCCGTCCGGCATCGCCAGTGCAATCAGCGCCGCGGGCAGGAACAGCACGCCGGCACAGACGAGGGCGACACGCTGATCGCCGACCGGACTGACCAGGCCGAAGACGACAATCCCCGCGGCTGAGGCGATGCGGCCGATGTTGTAGCAAAAGCCGGCCCCCGTGGTCCGCAAGAGCGTGGGAAAGAGGGGCGGCAAATACATGGTGAAGAGCGCAAAGAAACCCGACCATAGCCCCAGAAGCGGGAAGCACCACCAGAGCGAGCCAAGCGTTCGCGGCACGCCGTAGGCAAACATCATTGTCAGGAAGTAGGCCGCGGCCATCAGAGCGATGGTCCGCTTGTAGCCCAGACGGCGGGCGATTCCCGCGGCCAGGAAATTGCCCACGATCGAGGCGAGCATGAGGACAATCCAGGCGTCGCTGACAATGCGCGTTTGTGCGTCGGCGGAGAGAGCGACAACCTCGGGCAGCCGTCGCACATGCTGAGCTTGCCAAAAGACAAAACCCCAGTGCCCCGAAAGCGACAGCGCACAAACCGCCATCGTAAGAAGCGTCGTGCGCAGTGCGTCGCCACGGAACAGGTCGGCGATGCCTGGCTCGTGCTGGCCGGCGGCGTGTTTGGCGGCGTGCCAGTCGTCGGTTTCCGGCACCGCGCGGCGAATCCAGAGAGTAATCAATGCCGGGGCCAGGCCGACCAGAAACACGGACCGATACGGCAATTCGGCCATCAAGTGGGTCGTCACGCCGGCCAGCAAAACGCCGATGTTGACGCCGGTTTGAAGCACGGCGGCCAGCCAATAGCGCCACCCCTTCGGCCACGTTTCGGCCAAAAGCGCCGCGCCGACCGCCCATTCGCCGCCGATTCCCAAGGCCGCCAAGAAGCGAAAGACGAGCAGGTGCCACCACTCTTGCGCGAGGAACCCCGCGCCGGTGAACAGGGCGTAGGTCAGGATCGTCAGCACCAGCGCCCGGCTGCGGCCGATCCGGTCGCCCAGGCGGCCAAAGAGCGCGCCGCCCAGGGCCCAGCCGACCATGAACGCCGCCTGAATCCACGAGCTATAGAAGTTGACCCTCTGGTCCTGCTGTGAGACGTGCAAGAGCTGCGCGACAAATGGCAGGGCAATCAGCGTGTAGAGGTGCATGTCCAGCCCGTCGAACAGCCACCCGAGCCAGGCGGCGATGCCGGCTTTCCATTGAGTGGGAGTGACGTCCGAGAAGCGGGTCTGTGTGTGGGGCTTGTGCATCTCAATGTCGAATGTCGAAACTCAAATGACGAATCAATGTCGAATGTCGAATAACGACGGACTTGTCATTCCTTCGTCATTTGACTTTCGTCCTTCGTCATTTTGCTTCACGTGTCTGTCGTCACGTCGTCCCACGGCTGGTACATGTAATTCGTCAGCCAATTCAGGGCGTAGTGCCGCTCGTAGATCACATCGGGGTCGAGCCCTTCGTGCGGCGGCCGCTCGGCTTGCTGGAGGCGCACGATGTGCCAATGGGCCCGGTAATAAAAGTCGAGTTCGTCGAGAATCTCAGCCGTCGGCCTGAGCCGGGCCTGGCCGATGAATTTGTCGGCGGGCGTCTCGTTGATGATCTTGATCGCCTGCCGCGGATCGCACTGGCTTCCCGGTGAGCCGAGCGATTCGACTTGTCCCAGCGCCCAGAGGAGCGTCCAGAAGGCCTCGAACCGCCAGGTGAGCTTGCGCATTTCGGCTTCGTCGGGCTGGGCCAGCTTGAGGAACGTGATTTCCTTGGGTGAGACCGACCTGGTGACGCCGCACTTCTGAAGGAATTTGACAACCTTTGCTTGGTCGGTTCCTTCGGCCCGCATCGCCACGGCCATCAGCACGATCGCCCGGCGAGCCACGTCGGCAGCGGGGACCAGCAGCGCTTCCTCATCGGCGGCGGTCGTTGGCAGCCAGTCCGGCGTCGTCAGCCCGACCGTCGCGAGGCGGCCGCTCGTTCGCTCGCGCCGCTCCTTGGCGGTGTCGAAGAGAAACCGCACGCCGCTGCCGCGGTCGTTGCCGGGTCCGATGAGCAGCGCCCCCCAAGGATCCATGAGCATGTCGCTGAAAAAGACGAACCCGCAGACGGCTTCGCCAAGGGCCGCCACCAGCCGCGGGGCGACTTCCTCGTCCCAGGCGGGCTCGATGGTCAGGCCAAACCCCTGCCGCACGTTCGAGACTTTGTAATAGATTTCCCACAGCTGGCCGTCCATGTTGCCTTCCGCCAGATGCAGGACGTAGCCGAGAAAGCCGCGGATGTGATCGGCAAAGTCGGGCTCGCCGGCGTGGAAGTGGCGAATCGAGACGCGGAGCGTCTTGTACGCCAGGTCATACCACTGGCCGTCGGCTTCTTTTCGCGGCGAGCAGGCCGCCCCGTCGGCAAGCTGGGCGAGCACGTCGCCGGGCAGCAGGTCGGTAATGGTGGAGTAGATCGAGAGCTGGTCGGGCATGGGAGCAGTGTATCCGGCGGTGGCAGTCGAACCCAGTTGGGCGTCCTCGTCGATCTCGTCCTCGACCCGACGAACGACGAGGACGAGGGCGAGGACGAGGACGAGGACGAGGACGAGGACGAGGACGAGGACGAGGACGAGAATGAACCTTCGTTTGACTGATTTGTTTCGCGCCCGCGGCGCAATACACTCCAGTCATTCGACTCACGCGCCACGGAGCTTCGTTATGAGCGACTTCCAAATTGGACCCGTGCGACAGATTGCCCTTTCGGTGCGCGACCTGGCGCGGGCCACGGCCTTCTACCGCGATACGCTCGGACTGCCGCTACTGTTTGAAGTGCCGCGGCTGGCGTTTTTCAACCTGCACGGCATTCGGCTGATGCTCAGCACGGGCGAGGGGGAAGGACCGCCGAAAGAGCCGCACGGGACGGTGCTCTATTACGAGACGGCGGATTTATCGGGGACGTTCGCGACGCTCCGGGAGCGAGGTGCGAAGATCATCCGCGAGCCGCACCTGATCGCGAAGATGCCCGACCACGAGCTGTGGATGGCGTTTTTGGAGGACAGCGAGGGGAATTTGTTCGGGGTGATGAGCGAAGTGCGTGCGCACTAAGTGACCAACACTGCCTGACAAACAACGTGCGGGGCACGGCGACGCCTACCGCCGATTGAAGAACTTCTTCAACATGTCGGCCGCGGCTTCCTGCGAGTCCTTTTTCTGCGTGGAGGGGCGCGGCGGCAGCTTTCCCGGGGCCTTCTTTTCCGGACGCTTGGGACCCTCGTCGATGGTCTTGGTTTCTGACGTCACGGCTTCCTTCTTGGCCACGGTCGTATCGGGATTGGCCGTCTCATCGATGCGGAACTGCCGCGTGTCGGGATCGATCGTGCGGCGTTCCTTGTCGGCATCATCCCCTTCCGCCAGCCAGTCGCCGATGTCGGACAAGTCCGACGTCGAACCGGTGCCCCCTTCGGCCGTGCGCGCGACCGCCTCCTTGATATCCGACACCTTGGAGCGCTTCACCTTCGACACCGTCTGCTCGATTTGCAACTCAAATTCGAGCGGGCCCACGCGCAGCACGTCGCCCGAGAGCAGCACCGCCTCCTCGCCCACCCGCTCGCCGTTGACGAACGTGCCGTTGCGGCTGTTCATGTCGCGCACAATCACCTCGTTCTCCGTGGTGATGATGGCGGCGTGCTGCCGGCTGACGGCGTCACTTTGCGGGCGGAGGTGGCAATCATCGCCGCGGCCAATCACGCATTTCGGCGTTGGAATCTTGATGAGCTTGCCTTTGTTGGATCCATGCAAGATTTTAAGTTGGACGAGCATCTTGCTTCGACTCCGGGACTGAGTTCAGGGGCGAAGGCCAGAATTGACGAACAACGATTGCGCAACCAGCAGACCTTCTCAAGCGATCACAACCCGGGGCACGTTCCATAGGCCGCTCGTGGTCAGACATCCCGCACCCAATCGAACCAGCCGGCAACCAGCCGTTCGAGTGGGACAACAAATCAATAATAGCGCCGGATGATCTGCCCTAGGATGCCGCATGCGAACGCCAGGCACTCCTTGAGCTTTGCCTACTCCCATTATCGCCACAATCACAAGCGAATTGCAACCGTCTCCTTTCATGAATTTCTGGCAGAATTTTTCAATTCGTCAATCCGCCTGCTGAGGGGGCTGTCACAATCTGCGGTTAGTCCACCCCGCCGCGGCAAACCGCTGGCTTTCGAGCGCCGACGCCCGCGAGGTTTCGCTTGGGGAGAGCTTCCCCGCCGTCAGTGTCAGCCCAAGTTTGCCGGCCAATTGGCCAGCGAATCGCTGGGCCAGATCGTCCGCCGAGATTGAAATCCCCGCGAGCTGCTCAATGCCGGGCAATTCCGGCGCACAAGCCGATTGCGACAACAAAATGCTCCCATGCTGTGCTAGCGCGCTCCGCTGGCGGCGCTGGGCACTCCCCGCAATCTTCGCCCCGCCGCACATCACGTCCCCCCGCGTACGCCGCTGGAAGCACAGAAACGGCTGGCGGGCGGTGCGATCAACCGACGTCGCCGACTCGTGCAAGTGCGCCCGCACTCCCAATTCCGCAAGCGTTTCGATCAAGGCGCCGTGCACCGCTGCGTAGAGCGCGTCCGCCTTTGCCCCAAGCCGGTCGGTAATCAGCGTCGCCAGGCAATAAGTCAGCTCGCGATCGTGCACGATTGCCCCGCCGCCGCTGGCCCGCCGCACCAGCGGGCAAGTGCGACTAGCCGCGTGCCCCGCCCGCTCGCCAGCCGCCTGAAAATATCCCAGCGACAGCGTCGGCTCGTGCCACTGATACAGCCGCAGCGTCGTGACCCCCTGGCCGGCCGCTTCGAGCAGCGCCTCATCAACCGCCATGTTCCACGCACCGGGCGCGGGCGGATCGACGATCAAGCGGGCCGTGGACACTGGGCGGTACGGTTCGGATTCAACTCGTAGCCGAACTCGCCAGAGTTCGGGCAATTCAACGATGTGCTGCCAGTTTAGCCGACGCTGTCTTGCACGACACCGCCTGCTCACTTGCCACCCGCGCTTGCCACCGCGCCAATTTCACGCCCACCGCCAGTGCCCCGATCGCCGCTGCCACTCCCGCCGCAATCCCCAGCAGGAACACCTGCTCGATCGGCAGGCTCGACCACCAGCTGCGCAGGTTCGCTGTGAATTGCCATGCCGGCGGCGATTTCACACCACAAGTCATCAATTCCGGCGGCTGCCCCACGCGCGGCGCACCGATCACCACGGCCTGACCCGTCGGCAGCCAGCCCGGCGAGAGGCCCACCGGTTCTCCCGCCAGCCGCTGCGCCGTCTCGACCAGCTTCAGGAACTCACTCCGCAAGCCGTGCTTGTCTTCGCCGCGCGCCGCCGAGGCCGTCTCGAGCACCGCTGCATAACTGGCATTCCCCTTGAACTTCGAATTCCGCAGCAGCATCGCAAACGACGCCACCGCCGTAGCAAACTGCATGTCGCCGGACGCCGACGTGAACCGACTGCCGCTGTCCGCCAGTGGAAACGTCATCAGTGTGCTCTGGCCACCCGCGGGCGGCTGATAGCGCAGCTTCAGCGTCAATAGCTCGCCGCTCTTGGCGGCCTCCGTAAGCGGAACGCCACGGAGGGCGTTCCCTACAGCGCCCTCCTCCCGACCTCCGACCTCTGACCTCCGATCTCCGACTTCCTGATACTTCAGCGGATCCACCCCGGCCTTCGCCAGCGGCGACTCGATCCCTGCCGGCACCAGCTCGTATAACGCCGTGACCGAGTGCCCCGCGCCGATGTCCCCCGCGTCCTTCGTGTCGTCGTTGAAATCACGGTCCGCCAGCCGCCGATTCTCATAACCGACGAGTCGATACGCAGCTACCGTCGCCGGGTTGAATTCCACTTGCAGCTTTACATCCTTGGCGATCGTGACCAGCGTCCCCTGCATCTGCTGGACCAGGATCTTGCGGGCCTCGACATCCGAATCGATGAAGGCGTAGTTGCCGTTGGCCTTGTTCGACAGCTCCTCGAGCATGGCGTCGTTGTGGTTGCCGAATCCAAAGCCCAGGATGCTCAGGTAGATGCCCCCCTTAGCCTGTTCGGTCGCCAGCCGGACCAGCTCGCCCGTCGAAGTGACGCCAACATTGAAATCGCCGTCCGTGCACAGGAGCACGCGGTTGGTGCCGTGCCTAATGAAGTTTCGCTTCGCCGTCGCGTACGCCAGGTGAATCCCCTGGCCGCCGTTCGTTGAGCCGCCCGCTCGCAGGTTCTCGATCGCCGCCAGAATCGTGCTCTGCTCGGTGCCGTTCGTCGGCGGCAGCACGAGCCCCGCCGCCCCCGCATACACCACAATCGCCACCCGGTCGTTCTCGCCCAGTTGCCGTACCAGCATCGCCAGCGACCGCTGCACCAGCGGCAGCCGATTCGGCTCGTTCATCGATCCCGACACATCGATCAGAAACACCAGGTTCGACACCGGCCGCTCGCCCTCCAGCCGCTTCCCCTGAATCCCCACCCGCACCAGCCGATGCTGCGGCAGCCAGGGGCACTCGGCCGTTTCCAGGTGGACGGCGAAGGGATGCTCGTCGGTCGGGCCGGCATAGTCGTAGTCGAAATAGTTGACGAGCTCCTCGATCCGCACCGCGTCGGCCGGCGGCAACTGATGATGATCGAGCAGGTACGAGCGGGTCTTCGAATAACTGGCCGTATCGACGTCGATCGAAAAGGTCGAGAGGGGCGTGTCGCGCGTGGCGAGGAATTCGTTCTCGACGATCGAGGCATACTTGTCGCCCCCTTCGCCGGGCCCGCGGCCTTCATCAACGCGTGCCACTGCTGGCTCACCCAGCAGTCCCGGGGACTGCGCGGGTGCCACTGCTGGCTCGCCCAGCAGTGTCAGCGGCTCGGTAGGAGCCTCGCCCTCCCGAGCCGCTGCATCAGGCGCCGTCGAAGTCGCCGGCGTCGGCAAGGCCGCATAGCGCGACGGTGCCAGCTCATCGGTGCGCTTGCTAGCAGTTGCCGGAGCAGTAGTCGGCGCAACGCCACTTTCTCCGCAACCAGCGACCAGCCCCAGGACAGCGATCAATCCACCAGCGACGACTAGATGGGCGCGCACCATGAGCGGACTCCTGAATGAAGAATCTTGCCGAGCTGGCGCTAGTGCAGGCGTACCACGACGGCCCCGGATTTCTAGACTGGAAATCCGGCGCTCGTGCTTCGATTAAGACGACTGCCTCCTGCCGATCGTTTTGATCCGGCTGGCATCGCGGCTATTCCCCGATTTGTAAATTCCCGCTGGTCCTTCACCTCAAAGCCCCGACCAGTTGGGGTGTTACTGCCAGGACGGCCTTGCTGCTCGTCACCCTGACCACTGGTGAGGGCTATCATGCCGATTGATCCATGCCAGCGTGTTCCGCCATAATCGTCACCGCGGCTGCGTTTCCCAATCCTGGAGCCTGCCATGCGACACCTCACCCTGCTCGCGACTGCCTTCTGGATCGCCGCCCTGGGCTGCCAGCCGCCTGGCCCCGTGGCAATTCCCGCGGCTGGCAAGCTCCCACAGCTCACGGTGGGTACGCACAAGGAAAGCGTGGAGGTGCCCGGTGCCGGACGCGTGAAGTACACCATCGACATTCCCGCCGACGCGGGTAGCGAGAAGGTGCCGCTCGTCTTGGCCCTGCACTACGGCTACGACGGCTCAGTGCCGGAAGCGCACACCGGCGCGGACTTGATCGACGCCTTTCGCCCGGGCCTGGGCGAGCTGAAGGCGATCGTCATCGCCCCCGATGTGCTCGGCGGCGACTGGACCGACGCTCAGAACGAACAAGCGGCCGTCTGGCTCACGCAAAGCGCCATGCAAACCTACGACATCGATCCGAAGCGGGTCATCATCACCGGCTTCAGCATGGGGGGCGCGGGGACCTGGTACATCGGCTCGCGGCACCAGGATGTGTTTACCGCGGCCATCCCCGTCGCCGCTCCGGTAACCGGCAGCACCGACTGGAAAATCCCCGTCTATTCCATCCACTCGCAGCAGGACGACATCGTCTCGTACAGCGCTGCAAAGAAGCATGCCGACGCGATCAAAGCCAAGGGGGGCAAAATCGAATTCAAAAGCGTCACCGGCCTGACCCACTACGATACGGGCAACTATGCGAGCCACTTGGGTGAAGGGGTGAAGTGGCTTCAGGAGCAGTGGAAGTAAGGCTAGATAGGAAGCTGCAATTTGTCGCGGCCCGCGCAAAATCTGGGCGTATACTTTGCAATTTCAGTAGTTGAATGTTCGGGGGGTTATCCCGAGTCGACGCAAGGTGTTGTCCCGTCATGGAGTTCGGTCACGCTCGTGGAGGCGATCCA
>JAKEHX010000488.1 GCA_022614795.1 Planctomycetaceae bacterium
AAAACGGGGGACGACCTCCTGGAATGCAAGAACTTCGGCGTCACGAGCCTCAACGAGGTGCGCGAGAAGCTGACGTCGATGGGGCTGAAGTTGCGCGGCGACTAAGTGTGACTGTCGAAAGTCGAAAGTCGAAGGTCCTTTGGTTGGTTGACATTCGACCTTCGACCTTCGACATTCGACAGATGCAATTCCGCTTTACGCTGCACCGTACCGACGGCTCCGCCCGCCGCGGCACGTTCCATACACCGCACGGAGCGGTCGATACGCCCGCCTTCATGCCCGTCGGCACGCAGGCGGCCGTCAAAGCCCTGACCATCGACCAGGTCCGCTCGACCGGCGCCCAGATGATTCTGGGCAACACCTATCACCTCGCGCTCCGGCCCGGCGAACAGGTCATCCGCGACATGGGCGGCTTGCACCGCTTTATGGGCTGGGATGGGCCCATCCTCACTGACAGCGGCGGCTTTCAACTCTATAGCCTGGCGCAGAACACGAAAGTCACCGAGCAAGAGGCCACCTTTCGCTCGCACATCGACGGCAGCCTGCTCGCGCTTTCGCCCGAGCGGGCGATTGCCATTCAAGAGGCCCTGGGCAGCGACGTGGCGATGGTCCTTGACCATGTCATCGCACTGCCCGCGGCTGACGATGTGATTCGCGACGCCTGCGAGCGGACGATCCGCTGGGCGGCCCGCTGCAAGGCGGCGGCAACGCGGTCCGACCAGGCGCAGTTCGCAATCATCCAGGGCGGACTCGATCCCGAGCTGCGGGTCTGGTGTACGATGCAACTGGCGAAGCTCGATTTTCCCGGTTACGCCGTCGGCGGCCTGTCGGTCGGCGAATCGCCCGATGAAATGGTTCGCGTGCTCGATGTCGTCTGCCCGGCCATGCCCGCCGACAAGCCGCGGTACCTGATGGGAGTCGGCACGCCGCAAGATCTCTTAAACGCCGTCCGCCGCGGCATCGACCTGTTCGATTGCGTGATGCCCACGCGCAACGGCCGCAACGCCCTGGCCTTCACCGACGAAGGGCCGCTTCGCCTTCGGAACCAGGTCCACCAGCGCGACGAGCGGCCTTTGGAACAAAGCTGCCCTTGCCTCGCCTGCCGCCACAGCCGGGCCTACTTGCGGCACCTCTTTCTGGCTGACGAGATGCTGGGGCCAATCCTGCTGACCCATCATAACCTGACCTATTACCAGCGGCTCTTGGCGGACGCGCGGCAGGCGATCGAGCAGGATCGGTTTGTCGAGTATATGGAGGCCAAGGTGCTCGGCTGGCGAAACCGCACCCTGACGAATGGCCAGAGCTGTAAAAGCCCCGACCAGTGGTCGGGGTGATGGGCTGCCAACCTCGGCCGCATGCGCGGCCAGCGCAAAAGCACCCTGACCAATGGTCAGGGCGTTAAATGCCCTGACTGGTCGCGCGACTATCGCCGCTCCAAGATTTTTGGCTTAGCGCGCTCGGTTGACACGCCGTTATTTCGCATCCGGCGGCGATACTCGCCCGGGGGCAGGCCTACGACTCGCTTGAATGCCTTGTGAAACGCAACCTCCGATTCGTATCCGACGCGGCGGGCCACCTGGGCCAGCTTGGCGCTTGTCGACCTCAACATCCTGGCTGCGGCATGCAGCCGCCAGCGCGCCAGATAAGCGAGCGGCGGCTCTCCCACCAGCGCCTTGAACCGTTCGGAGAAGGCCGATCGCGACATCGGCAACTCCCGTGCCAGCGATGCGACGGTCCACGGCTCAGAGTAGCGGCGATGAATGAGCGACAATGCAGTGCCTATCTGCGGATCCTTGAGCCCAGCGAGCCAGCCTGGAGGGGCGTCACTGAGCGATTGGAAATACGCCCGCAGGGACTGAATCAACAAGACATCGGCCAGCCTCGTGAGCACTGCCTCCGCGCCCGGGTCCATTTTCTGGACCTCTTCCCGCACATAGTCCAGCGTGACTCGCAGCCAGGGAAGCGAGTTTCCTTCCGAGCCGCGAATCAGGACCAGCGGCGGCAAAGCGGCCAGGAGCGGATTGAGCTGGCGATCTTCAAGGACGAACTCGCCGCAGATGAGAGAAGTCAAGCAGCCCGATCCGCCGCCGCGAAACACTCGCGCTTGATCCAGAGGATTCTCCTCCAGCGCTTGCTGGAAGGAGATTGTCGGCGCCGTGGGTGGGTCGCGCATCACGTGCGCGTGTCCATGGGGAAAAAACAAGAGGTCCCCGGCCGCAACTTCCACGGCCAATCCCGGTTCGCTCACTTCCAGCCGGCAGTGTCCCTCGGTAATCACGTGAAACCCGGTCATGTCGCGTTTGGGGACATGAAAGCCCCACGGAGAGCGCAGCTCGCAGCGGCAGAAAACGACGCTCCGCAGCGTGACGGCTTGCAGCACCTCGCTGAGCAGATCGGGCGAGGGATAGTTGGTCAGCACCGGCATGGCTCTTCTCGTGCATCGTGGACGAATTGCAAAGAATTACGGCGCTAGAATCATTCTCCGCGCGACGATCCATCGCCGGTGCTGGCTGCCCTTTGTGGACGATTTGCAAAGAATCGCGGCGTCTCAATCATAGTCTGCCGGCATGGGTGGCGCGATGATTCGCCGGAACGTCGCCGCGTTGGGCAGGGGCACGCGGCGATTTGTTCGAGGCTGGTTTCAGCCTCGGAGAGGTATTGTTCCATGCTTTTTCCGTTATATAGTTTTTTCCAGAAGCGCGCCCGCTCGCCACAATCTTATCGGCCGCCACGGCGCACGCAGCTCGAATTGGAATCCTTGGAAAGCCGCTGCGTGCTGGCCACCAGCTACCTGGCTGCTGATTTGGTTTCGGACCAGCCGGGCGTTGCGCCGATCCAAGACCCGCACCTCGTCAATGCCTGGGGGATCGCCCTCGGCCCCACCACGGGCGCCTTTTGGGTAGCGTCCAACGGCGCGGATTTGGCCGACCTGTTCCTGGGCGACGTGGGGGGCGGTCCGTTGGTCAAAGCGACGCTGGAGGTTGGCATTCCCGGTGGAGCGCCGACCGGAGTGGCCTTCAATGGCACGACGGACTTCGTGGTCACGTCGGGCCCGGCCAGTGCGCCGGCCATTTTCATCTTCGCGTCCTTGTCGGGCGCGGTCACCGGTTGGCATCCCGCGGTGCCGCCGCCGCCCCCGGCCACCAGTGCCCAGCCGGCCTTTCAGGCAATTGACGGCGCTGTCTATACGGGCCTTGCACTGGCCAATAACGGCAGTGGGAATTTCCTGTATCTGGCGGACTTTCATAACGGCAAGATCGACGTTCTGAGCGCGAGCTTCCAGTTAACGAGCCTGGCCGGGTCGTTCACCGATCCGAATCTCCCCGATGGTTATGCGCCGTTCAACGTCGCCGCTATCGGCGGCAAACTCTTGGTGGCCTATGCCAAACAAGACCCTGATGCTGCCAGCGGCGTCGCAGAGCACCAGCGTGGCTTCATCAACGTCTTTGATTTGAACGGGAACTTCGAGCAGCGGCTGGTTTCGAAGGGCAAGCTCGATGCGCCTTGGGCGATGGTCGTGGCGCCCGCCGGGTTCGGCGATTTTGGCGGCGATCTGCTCGTCGGCAATTTCGGCGACGGCCGGATCAATGCCTACGATCCCACCACCGGGGCGTTTCAGGGGACGCTGAGCCAGTCGCCCGGGCGCGCGATCGAGATCGACGGCCTGTGGGGGCTGGCCTTTGGCAACGGCGTCTCCGCCGGCGACGCGACGACGCTTTACTACGCGGCTGGGCCTGAGGCCGAAACGCAGGGATTGTTCGGCAAGATCACCGCCAATCCGGAAGGAACCAACCCGGTCCAGGCCACGCTGGATGGCGCCGACCTCGTCATCACCGGCAGCCGCAACGACGACCACGTGCAGGTGACGTTGCGGAAGAAGTCGCAAGAGATTGTGGTCCGCGCTGGGGGCGAGCAGATTGGAACTTTCGCCCTGGCGGCCGTGGGGACGATCCGTTTCGACGGGCTTGCAGGCGACGATCGGATCCAGATTGCGGACGAAATCACAGTGACCACGATCCTCGATGGCGGGGCCGGCGACGATCGGCTCCTGGGTGGGCGAGGCAACAACGTATTGCTCGGAGGGTCCGGTGAGGACTTGCTGCTTGGGTCCGTGGGCCGCGATATTCTCATCGGCGGAACGGACCGAGACCTGGTGATTGGTCGCGGCGGCGACGATTTGCTGATCGGAGGCTCCACTGCCCACGACAACAATGAGGCGGCACTCTTGCAAATCCTGGCCGAGTGGACCTCGAGCGAATCGTACGAAACCCGCATCGCCAATCTGCGCAGCGGCGCGGGCGGTCTGCCGATTCTGGATGCCACGACCGTACCGGACGACGCCGCGCGGGACGTGCTCCACGGCGGCAACAGCCTCGACTGGTACTTTGCCGGAGATGCAGACTTGTTGCCGGGCAAGCGTGCCACCGAGCAGGTCAATTAACGGTGGCGGATGTCCCTGAGGGAAGCGGCTCGTCGGCAATCGGCAGCCGCTTCACTCCATCCCTGCCGTCTGGTTATACAAATATGGATTCAGGGCCGGATCGTTATACATCTTGAGCTGGCGGACCGTTTGATGCCGCTTGCGGCCGGCCGCCAGGTCGTCGGCCAGCGCTTGAGCTGCACGCACGAGGTCGTCGTGCTGAATCGTTGCCACATAGAGCTTGCGGCCGACGTTTTCGCGATGCGCGTCATCCACATCCTCCCGCTCCAGTTGCTCGCGGAGGTGATAAATCCGCAGGGCCAGAATCCCCAGCCGGTCGATTGTGCTCCCCAGCGTCTCGGTATTGAGCGGAGCACCGGCATCCGCTGAAACACCCCGGCGGGCCAGCTCATCGGCGATCCAGTCGTCCAGCCGCTCGATCCGATCGTTCCTCGCTTGATTGAGCTGGTCGATCGAGCGTTTAACGCGGGCGATCTGGCCATCGTCGGCTGCCGGGTCCCGGGCTTTGTCTTCCTCATGCCAGAGCAGAAAGTTGAACTGGAGCTGCTCGCAAACCATTCGCATGAACCCGTCGCAAGGATTGTCCACGGGCTGATCGTGCCAACGGGCGACGGAGGCTTCCTGGAGGGCGGCGATCCGGAGTATGTCCAACATGAGGCATCCGTGCGGCTGACGAACGGCACACTTCCTCCTGACGGCGCTTAGTTTAGGGTGGCGCAAAACCTTTCCCAATGTCACTTTCCGCGCCTGCCCACTCGCATGGGAATATTGCCGCCAAGCCGCTATGCTGAAGCCATGGTTTCGTCGCCCAAATCGACCTTCCGTCGCGACCGCTCCGGAATCGGTTGGTTTTGGCCCTGCCTGATTGGCGGAGTCGGGCTGGCCCTGCTCGGCTTTGGCCTCTGGAACAACGGCTCGTTGGCCTGGTCGCAGCGGCCCGTCGAATCGCGGCTCAAGCTGGCCGACATCCCCGTCAACGGCCAGCGGGCGTACGGCTACCTCAAGGACATCTGTGCCATCGGGCCGCGCGTTTCCGGTACGCCCGGGATGCAGAAGCAGCAAGAGCTGCTCAAGACCCATTTTGAAAAGCTCGGCGGCCAGGTAACCCTGTTGCCATTCGAAGCCCGGCATCCGCTCGAAGGGACGAAGGTGCCGATGGCGAACATGCTGGTCGAGTGGCATCCCCAGCGGAAAGAGCGAATTCTGCTTTGCTGTCACTACGACACGCGTCCGCTACCCGACGAGGACCCGGTCAATCCACGCGGAGTCTTTGTCGGCGCCAACGACGGCGCCAGCGGGGCCGCCCTAATGATGGAGCTGGCCCACGATCTGCCGGCCCTCAAGTGCCGCTATGGCGTCGATTTTTTGCTGTTCGACGGCGAAGAGCTGGTCTACCGCCAGGGAGATCCCTATTTTCTCGGCAGCGAAGAGTTTGCACGCAGCTACATCGCCAGTCCGCCGGCTCGCCATTACAAATGGGGCGTGCTCGTCGATATGATCGGCGACGCCCAGCTTCAGATTTTCCGCGAAGTCAACAGCATGAAGTCGCTTCCCACGCGGCAGCTCGTGGCGGACATCTGGGGCGTCGCCCGCGACCTGGGCGTGAAAGAGTTTATCAACGTGACCCGCTACGAAGTCCGCGACGATCACCTGGCCCTCAACAGCATCGCCCGCATTCCCACGATCGATATCATCGACTTCGAGTATCCGACCGCCCGCGGACCCAATTACTGGCACACGACCCAGGACGTACCCGAGAATTGTTCGGCGCTATCGCTCGCTAAAGTGGGCTGGGTTGTCCGATCATGGTTGGAGCGTGTGAAGTGATTTTGGGAGGGCGAGGCTCCTGCCGAGCCGTTCTCGCCTAATCCGTCGTCAACTCCTGCCCAGGAAGCGGCCAGATTTTGCAGTTCGGCAGGGCGCGCCGCAACTCCTCGATCCCCGCTTTGCTGCACTTTGTGTCAACCAAACCGATTGCCTCAAGACTCGACATTCCGTACAGGTGCCGCAGTCCCGCATCGGTAACTCGAGTCTTTTGTAGCATCAGCCGTCTTAGCTGTTTCAAACCTCTAAGCGAAGCCAAACCATTATCCGTGATGCGGGTTTCGTCAACGTCTAGCGCCGTCAGTCCGTGAAGCCGTCCAATGTGAGTCATACCCTCGTCGGTGAGGGGTGTCTTACTCAGCATCAGGTTCCGCAGTTCCTTAAGTCCGTCGAAGTGAACCAGCCCGGGGCCTTCGACGCTGGTACGGTACAGATAGACGGTGTGCAAGCCTTTGAGGTTTCTGAGGTGGACAAGGCCGGCATCGGTGATGGCGGGGTTATTACCTAGCTCAAGGTTCGTAACCGTAGGAATCAGCTCGAGGCATGCGAGCCCTTCGTCATCGACTTTGGAGAGGCCCAATTCCTTTCGCCTGCCGTAGTATTCGGTTGCAAAGGTCACCCAGTCAACTTCGCAAAAGTAGTCGTCTCCAATAAGCGAGCGTAGCCATTTTGGTCCCGGTGGCCCCGGATTGACCGTCTTTGGGTTCATGTCGGTCTGATAGTCGTACTTGATGAGGCCCTTACGCGCCGTGATTGCTGCCACTGCCGTTCGCTGGCGATTTGCGCGATTGACTTGAATTCCGAGCCAAACACCAAGCATCGTGATGAGGAGCAACAAGGTTCCGAGCCGGAACTGAAACCAGCGGGCGAAGCGCGCCTTCGGTTTGGTTGATGCATCTGGCATGGCAGGACAGTCTTTTCGTGCGCGGTCGATTCTACGTATGCGGACGAGCAACCACAACGCGCGTCCCCCATCGTCCACGGCATCATTTCTCGTTCTAATCCGACCATGAGTAAGAACTTGAGAATTGCCGTCTATCCCGGCGATGGCATCGGCCCCGAGGTCATCGACGAAGCACTGCGTGTGCTGAAGCGGGTCGAGGAGCTCGACCGAAGTTTCGCGCTGGAATTCACATCGTTTCCTTGGGGCGTGGAGCACTGGAAACGGCACGGCAAAGTTGTCCCCGACGATTTCCTCGACGTGCTGCGGCCGTTTGACGCGATTTTGCTCGGAGCCGTCGGTTGGCCGGAGCTATTGCCGGATGGCCAGACGCTGGCCCCGCTGGTGAAGATTCGCCAGGCCTTCGATCAATACGCCTGCGTGCGGCCGGCGCGCCTGTTTCCCGGCCTGAAATGTGTGCTGGCGGACAAAAAGCCGGGCGACATCGACTTCGTCGTGATCCGCGAGAACAGCGAAGGAGAATACGTCGATAACGGCGGGCGGCTCAAGCGCGGGACGCCCGACGAGGTCGCCGTGCAGACCGCCCTGCACACGCGCAAGGGAGTTGAGCGAATTCTCCGCTACGGCTTTGAGCTGGCTCGCACGCGGCGCAAGAAACTCACGATGGCCACCAAGAGCAATGCCCAGCGCTACGGCTATGTGCTGTGGGACGAAGTGCTCGAAGAATTGGCTCCCAAGTTTCCCGACGTAACGAGCGAGCGGCAGCACTGCGACGCCCTGATCATGAACTTCGTCCGCTGGCCCGAGCGATTTGACGTCGTCGTCGCGTCGAACTTGTTCGGCGACCTGCTGACCGACCTGGGCGGCGTACTCGCCGGCGGGCTGGGCCTGGCTCCCAGCACCAACACCAACCCCGAGCGGCGGTTCCCCTCGATGTTCGAGCCGGTGCACGGGAGCGCGCCGGATATTGCCGGCCGTGGCATCGCCAACCCCATCGCCGCGATTCTGAGCGCCGCGATGATGCTCGATCACTTGCAACTGCCCGCGGCGGCCGCGCACATTCGCCGGGCAGTCGAGCGTGCCTTGGCTGATGGCGCCAAAACGCCAGACCTGGGCGGAAAGCTCTCGACGAGCGAGATGGGATCGGCGGTGATGGCTTGTTTGGCGGACTGACGCCGCGGAAATCCAAGCTTGGCGAGGCCCCGCCGCAATTGGTTGGCGGGGTGTTACCGTAGGTCTTTTAAGCAGAGGCGCAAGGCTCGCAGAGGACGCAGAGATTTCGAGTCGGACCGTCACGACATTTTCGCGTCATGCGGAAAATTTTAAGTCTTGTGCTAGCAAGGGGTTGCGACGCAAGTTTGCCTATCTTACGACCAGACTAGTCACGGTCGGTGTGTCGAATGGGCGGCCAGAGGAGGGCGCGATAGGCAGGCTATCGCGCCGGCCAAATCCACGGCACACGGAGTGTGCCTACTACGTTGGGGACACACCGATGATTGCAACTGTTGTCGAGTCAGAACTGGGGGTACACGCCGAGGAGGCCCGTCTTTCACTCACCAATCTTCCGCTGCCGCCGAGCGAGCGGGATTTTGAGTTGTATGGGCTGGTCGTCACGGAGGGAGCCAGCACGCGGGCCGCAGCTCAAGTGTTTGGTCTGTCGCAAACGCGGGTGATTCAGATTCGCAATCGCGTGGCGGAATGGATCGCCAGCGAGGTGCCGCCGCTGGCTCATGCCACGCCGGTCCAGCGGCTGGCGCTGGCAGCCGATATCGCGCGGAACCGTTTTGACTTTGTGTACTCGCAGGCCATGGACTGCTGGCGAGAATCGAAAGG
Organism: Planctomycetaceae bacterium; assembly: GCA_022614795.1. Taxonomy (GTDB): domain Bacteria; phylum Planctomycetota; class Planctomycetia; order Pirellulales; family Pirellulaceae; genus CAYLLN01. The sequence goes on from JAKEHX010000488.1 coordinate 9,000, forward strand.
TCCGCAGACGGTCGAGCGTAATGGATCAAGTGGCAAGGTTTCGAGCACCCGCGAGAGTCAGGGGGACCCGCGGTACCTCATGCTGGCGGCGCGGATCGCCGAGCGGACATTAGGGCTTGAAGCGAAGATCGAAAGGGCGACGGAGGTTGCGCAGAAGTTGACCAAAGCGATAGGTCAAAAACCGGCGGATCACCCGGTTGGGGACTGTTCACCTTTGGCGGCTGATGAGGAGGGGCGGGCGCAAGTCGATGAGCGGCCGGTCGCCGTAAGTGAAGTCGCGCCAATCGTTTCCGACGAGAACCAGCGGAAGCGGCGGGTCTTCTTTGACGGGCCAAACGGCGAGTTCGAGGACTGTTCAGCAGGGCCGCGCGCGTCGATTTCGCCAATGGACGGTCGGCGCGCGAAAGCCGCGTCAAGTTCAGGCAGCGGTTAACGAAGAAGCGCTTTATGTGCTCGTCGCGGTTTGGCCGCAATCGTCACATGTCCTTCGAGGCGCAACATCCGCTGCTTCATGCCGAGGCCGTCGGGGGCCGAGAAGCCGCCGAGCGAGCCGCCGGCACCGACGACGCGGTGGCAGGGGATGATGATCGGCAGGCGGTTCTTGGCCATCACACTCCCCACGGCCCGCGATGCGCCGGGCGAACCAGCCGCTACGGCCAGCTCGCCGTAGGTCCGCGTGCGGCCGCGGTTGATCTTCCGGCAGGCGCGGACGACTTTGAGCTGGAAGGGGGTCAGATGAGAGAGATCAACGGGCACGTCATCGAACGAGACCGTTTCGCCGTCGGAATAGCGCTGGAGGCGATCGACGAGATCCGCGACAACAGCGGGCAAATTGCGGCGATCCGTAGTCGCTGCATCGAGGTCCAGGCTGGCAGCGGCGGCTGCAGCCGATGGATGGCCGATCGTCAGACGCTCGATCCGCTCGCCGCGCCAGGCGAGGGCCATCCAGCCGAGGTTTGTGGAGAAGAGGAATGATGCGGGTGCAAGAGTGGGGGTGGTCATGCGAAGTGCTTTTGACTTCGTGCTCGTCCTCGATGGCTGTAACCGGATTCGAGGACGAGGACGAACAAGAAATTGGGTACGATCTGCGTCGCAATTGCGCCGCTTTGACGCATTCCACGACCCTACCTATACTACAGTATGGTCGTACACGCACGGGAAGTTCCACCAGCGGAGGGAGTGCAAGTCGAGCGATGAAGGAAAGGAAGGCCAAAATGGGTCGCTATCAAGCTTACAGCGACGACTTCTATGTAAACATGAATCTGAACACCGAGATGGAGCTCCCGCATAGCCGCGAGACGGTGTTGCATTTCTTCGAGCAGGTCAAAAAGCACTATCCGGCGATGCGGAATTTCTACAGCCGCGAGCGCGGCGAATTTGTGCTGGAGGAAGACAAGGACAAGGGCGATTATCGGTGGACGAGCATTGAGTCGCGGCGAGTCTGCTCGGGCTGCGTCAACCCTCCCAGCGTCGAAGACGCGATGAAGCAGCACGCCCTCGTACTCGACATGGTTCCCTACGCCCTGGCTCTGAGCCCGCTCGACTGCGAGTCGCTGAACGTGATGTACGGCTTCGATTTCACCTACCGGGGCAATCACAACCAGCTTCTGGTCGATGCTTTGGGGGTCGTGCCGGCATTCGACAAGCTGAGCCAGATTCAAGGGGCGACGATCCTGGCCAATGAGCCGTCGATTCAGTTCGCCTTGGACGAGGAGTGCCGCACGCAGTGCCGTTTGAGCATCGAGACGCGGACGAGTGCCTATCACTTGAAGACCAAGGAGTTTCCCGAAGAGCAGATCAGCGTCTATTTCACCGCGCGGCGTTACGGCAGCCTGGACGGCAACGAATCGTACGTCGCGGCGATGCATAAACTGGCCGAAATCTGCCAGGAGATTGTGGACGGCTACGTCGTCGAGAACGTTTTGCGGCCGCTTCAGCAGACGATCGCGATCTCGTAGGCGAGCGGGGGGCGTGAGCCCCCTGAGGCAAGCCGCGCCGGATTCGAGGACGAGCGCTGGAAGCGTGAGGAACCTGCCGAGCCAAGACAGTCCTCAGGGGGCTCACGCCCCCCGCTCGCCTTTTCATTCGTTGCCGCATCTTGCTAGCAGCGTTTGGCCGCCATCGTTGACACCCGCTTGTCGTCAAACTCCACCTTGACCGCGAAAGCACGCAGAATCGGCCAGCCTTGTCCCAGCCGCGATGGCCGAAAATTCGTCACGCGATGACGATTTGACGCGAGTGCGGCCGATACCAGTGCTACCACATTGCCAGCGGGGCAGCGGCGGGAAAGATTTGCGCGCAGCGGGATCTGAGCCACTTGATGATCAAGCTTCTTTTGATGATCAAGCTTTCCTACCAATCGCTCCCGGGCCCTACCCAGTCGCTCGCCGCGACGATGCCGTGGTACCTTGACCTTGGCGTCGGCCCACACCCTAGAAAGCGATAGCCGATGATTCGCTCGACGCTCTCGTTCTGCGCCCTGTTTGGAGCATTGATTCTCGGGAGCAAGCTGCTCCAAGAGTCCACGCAGCATAGCGCCGGCGCGCCAAAGAGCCTGGATGACGCCTCCCGGTCCTCCGGCGACCTGCCGGCAGTCCACGTCGAAAGGCGCGCCGATTCACAGGCCAAGGACTCGTGGCCCGCGAGCGACGGCATTTGCTTCGTGTCGTATGATGAAGACCTGTCTCAAAAGGTTCGCGACCCGGATGATAACGACGTCCCGCCGCGGCCGGCCCGCGAGCTGGCGGATCTGTTAAAGGGCGAACCGGCGGTCGAATTGCCGGCGGCCGACAAGCCGATTCAATCGGACCAGGACGCGCCGCCCGCCAGGTCCAAAGGTTCCGCAGCAAAGGCTGACGACGACGCTGCCGCGTCTGCCGCTGACGATTCCGACCAGATCGAGCTCACGCCGGAGCTGGAACTTCTGCGCGATCGCGTGCGGCAGTGCCTGGCCTATTAC
>JAKEHX010000489.1 GCA_022614795.1 Planctomycetaceae bacterium
CTACCGGCAGGGTGGGTGGGATACTCCTTCGCTGGCGGCTTCGCGCGGGTCAGGCCCGCCGTGGCGCTCGGGGTGTTTCCATCGATTTGCTGCCGCTGGAGATGTGGGTTTTCGGTCAGCCCCTCGAGGTTGCGGGGGCGCCCTTAGCACAGGAGACCGTCGTTATGAATTAATGGTGTGCAACCAGGTTCCGCGCCCCGTTCCCAGAGCACGCGAACGGCGCCGCGGCATAGGAGGGCGGACGTGCCCATTCGGATTTACGCGCTTGCAAAAGACTTAAAAATCGACAGCAAGGAGCTCGTGGATATCTGCACGAAAGCAGGCATCCCCGGCAAAGGTTCCGCGCTGGCCAGCTTGGAAGACGATGAGGTCATCAAGCTGAAGAGCTACATGGATGCGTCCACGGTCAAGAAGGCCCCCACTGGTCCTGCGCCCTTGGTCGATACGCGCGCGGTGCTCTCTACGCCCGTGGCGGGAACCGCCACCCTGCCGCCCCCCCCGCCGCCGCGACCCAGTCCGCTGCGCCGGCAAGGGGCCGTGGCGCCAGCTGATGGAGGCGGAGTCGCCCTCGCTCCGCCGCCCGCTCCGCCTCCTCCTCCACCTCCGGCACGTGAAGAGGCGCACCCGCCTACCATTTCGGCTCGCGCCGCTGAGCCACCGGCTCCTCCTCCGCCTCCTGCGCCGGTCAAGGTGCAGGCGGGCCGGGCCGCCACGACTCCCTCCGCCCCTCCGCCGCCGGTGGAGATGGCGCCCGTCCGCGGCGAATCGATGATGTCGCGCCGCAGTTCCCCCATCAAAGTCCTGGACACGAAGACGAAAAAGCCTGCCGAGCGAAAGAAGGACGGCGACGCTCCCAAGCCGGGCGATCAGCGCCGATCGCCGGGCGTTCGCTTCGCGGCGATGCCCGAGGTGAAGCAGCCCAGCCCCTCGGCCGGCGCGAAGGAACTGACGCAAAAGCCGGTGCTCAAGCTGCCGACCGATGTGCTCAAAGGCACGAAAGGGGGCCGCGCGCCGCTGCAGCAATTGGCGGAAAAGGTCGAGCGCGAGCGCAAGGCCAAGGAATCCGGTGCTAAAGGGGGCAAGGGACTTGCCGGCGCCGGACTGGCGGCAGGGTCCGCCGCGACCAAGCCTGGCAAGCGCCGCGGCCGGCCTGGCGAAGGATCGGACGAAATGGGCCTGGCCGACATGGCGTCGGTCCGTGCCGATCGCAATAAGGGCCGCAAGCCGAAGTCGCGCGGGCTGGGAGACGAAGACGAGGGCCCCGTCCGCCGCCGGAAGAATCTCGTGCGAATGAAGCACGGGAGTACGGCCGCTCCGCGCAAGGGGAAGGTTTCGCTCGCGCTCCCTTGCACCGTGCGGTCGTTTTCCGAGGCGGCCGGCGTGAGTGCGGCTCAAGTGATCAAGGTGCTCATGGGACTGGGAATGATGGCGAATATCAATGCCGCAATTCCCGACGAATATGTCGACCTGATCGCCGCAGAACTGGGCGTGGAATTAGAATTCAAGGCGCCTCAGTCGCTGGAGCAGCAGGTGCTGGAGCAGTTCGAAATGGCGGATGACGATGCGGACCTGGCCCCTCGCCCGCCGATCGTGACTGTGCTGGGCCACGTCGATCACGGGAAAACGTCGCTCCTGGACAAGATCATCGGCACCAACGTCGTCGCCGGCGAAGCGGGAGGCATTACGCAGCACATCCGGGCCTATCGGATCACGACCAAGGACGGCCGCCACGTGGCGTTCGTCGATACGCCGGGCCACGAGGCGTTTACCGAAATGCGGGCCCGCGGAGCGAATGTGACCGACATCGCCGTGCTCGTCGTTGCGGCGGATGACGGCGTGATGCCCCAGACCGAAGAAGCGATCAGCCACGCCAAAGCGGCTGAAGTGCCGATCGTGGTGGCCATGAACAAGATCGATCTGCCCGGGGCGGACGAGCAGAAGGTGCTTCAGCAGCTGGCCACGGCGGGCCTGTTGCCCAGCGAGTGGGGCGGCGAAGTCGAAGTGATCCGCACCAGCGCGATCACCGGCCAGGGGATCGACAACCTGCTGGAAACGCTGCTGGTGACCGCCGAGCTGCACGAGTATAAGGCCAATCCCGACCGGCCGGCGACTGGCATGTGCCTGGAAGCCGAGCAGGAGCCGGGGCGCGGCGTGATTGCCAAGCTGATGGTGCAGAATGGCACGTTGCGCGACGGGGATATTGTGGTTTGCGGCGGCGGCCACGGCCGGGTGAAGGCGATCTTCGATACGCTTCGTCCGCGGCAGAAGCTCAAAGAAGCCGGCCCGAGCACGCCGGTCAACGTCACGGGCCTCGATGTAGCGCCCAATGCGGGCGATAGGTTCTACGTGCTCGACGATATCGCCAAGGCCCGCGAGCTGGCGACGCAGCGCCAGGATATGTCGCGCCAGGAATCGCTGTCGGGCAGCACCACGAAGGTTTCATTCGACGACTTCCAGCAGCGTCTGGCCGAGGGGCGCCTCGGGCAGGACGAGGACGTCGCCGTTTTGAACCTGATTGTCCGGGCCGATGTGCGCGGATCGATCGAAGCGATCCTCAAGGAACTCGGCAAGTTCGAGCATCCCGAAGTGAAGATCAAGGTCCTTCAGGCGGCAGTGGGCGGCATTTCCGTGGCCGACGTGACGCTGGCACACGCTTCGGGCGCGGTGATCATCGGGTTCAACGTGATTCCCGACGAAGCAGCCCGCACTCTGGCCGAGCAGCGGCAGGTCGAAATCCGCCGCTACGAGATCATTTACAAGGTCACCGACGATATCAAGGCGCTGCTCGAAGGCAAGCTCAAGCCCGAAGAGCGGGTCGTCGAGCTGGGCGCCGCCCTGGTCAAGCAGGTCTTTGCGATCAGCCGCGTCGGCTCGGTGGCGGGTTGCCAGGTCATCCGCGGGACGATCGAACGCGGCTGCCGGATTCGGGTCAACCGCGACAGCCGCACGATTGGCGATTACGCGATGGAATCGCTCAAGCGTGAGAAGGACGACGCGAAGGAAGTGTCCCGCGGCCTGGAATGCGGCATCAAGCTGGCCGGATTCAACGACATCAAGGAAGGCGATTTGCTGGAAGCTTACAAGATTGAGGAGTTTGCTCGGACGCTGTAGGGCCGCCCATGTCACGCCGACTCCTCAAGGCTGCGGAAGCGATTCGTGAAGTCGTCAGCATGGCGATTCTGACCGAGCTGCGCGATCCGCGCGTGAAGAGCGTTACCGTCGTGTCGGTCGATATGGCGCCGGACATGAAATCGGCGAAGGTCAACGTCTCGATCATGGGGGACGAGAAGCAGCAGGCGCTGACGCTTTCGGGACTGCAAAATGCCGCAGGCTTTTTGCAGCGGAAGATTGCCGACCGGATCGAAACCCGCTACACGCCGCGGCTCACGTTTGTGATCGACAAGGGGGTCAAAAACTCGCTGGAAGTGCTGCGGATCTTGAAAGAAGTGTTGCCGAAAGAGGAGGCGAGTGAATTGGAATTCAATGAGAAGACGGCGGAAGAGTAATTTTGTCAGTAGCAGTCGTCAGTGGTCAGTTGTGAAACCCGTGACCACTGACCACTGACCACTGACAACTGACAAATAACAACTGACCAATGACAAGTGACAAGCGACCACACCAGGCATGAGCACCAACCGCACCGCAATTCTGACGAAAACTCACAAGGTCCTGAAGAAGCACTTCAAGCCGATCGCGCCTCCCAACGACCGCACGGTCCTGGACCATCTGCTCTATGCGTGTTGCCTGGAGAATTCGCGCTTTGAAGCGGCGGATGAGGCGTTCGCGCGGCTGAAGGAACTGTTTTTCGATCTGAACGAGATCCGCGTGACGACGGTCACCGAGATTTCCGAGGGAATGTCGGGCGTGCCCGACGCTTCGGCCGCCGCCCAGCGCGTAAAGCGGGCCCTGCAATCGGTGTTCGAGTCCAATTACTCGTTCGATCTGGAGGGGCTCAAGAAGCAGAACATCGGGAAGGCGGAGAAGGACCTGGAGCGGATTCAAGGAACGACGCCGTTCGTGCGGGCGTATGTGACTCAGAACGCCCTTGGCGGCCATTCAATTCCCGTCAGCCGCGGGGCCCTGGAGGCGCTGTGTGCCGTCGGGGTGATTAACGACGTGGAAGCCGACAAGGGGCAGGTTCCCGGAATGGAACGGGCGATTCCCAAGAACAAGGGGGTCGAGTTCGGCTCGCTGCTTCAGCAATTGGGGGCCGAGCTGTATGCTTCGCCGGGATCGTCGAAAGTGAAATCGATCCTGGGCGAGATCGATTCCGAGTTCAAGGACCGGCTGGCCGCCCGCCAGGCGCGGATGGAAGCGCAGGCCGCCGCGGCGGAAGCAGCAGCCAAAGAGAAGCGTCAAGAGGCCCGGGCGGCCGCGATTGCCGCCCGCGAACAAGCGGCCGCCGAGGCCCGTCAGGCAGCCGCCAAAGCCGCGGCCAAAGCGGCCAGGGGCAAATCGAGAGGCGCCCCGCCGCCGCCTCCTATGGTGCGGCCCGCTCCGCCCCCAGCCAGGCCTGCGGAGTCCCCGATGCCCCCCGAAGCCGCCAAGAAGAAAGATGGCGCCCCGGAGCCGGCCAAGGTTTCGAAGAAGTCGCCGTCCAAGGGGCTGGCCAAGCGGAAGCCGCGGTGATGTAAGTCCAAAGTCCAAGGTCCAAAGTCCAAAGTCCAAAGTCCAAAGTAAGTAAGTCCAAAGTCACTTTACGCTTACAGTCCTCCGTCCCCTGTCCTCTGTTCTCTCCTGACCCCTGACTCCTGACTCCTGACTCCAATGGCCGGACACTCGCCGTGGGCGAATATCAAGCATCGCAAAGCCGCGGTCGATGCCAAGCGGGGGAAGCTGTGGACGAAGCTATCCAAAGCCATCATCGTGGCGGCCCGCATGGGAGGAGGCGACCCGGATACGAACCTGCGCTTGCGGTATGCGATTAACGACGCCAAAGCGGTCAGCATGCCCAAGGACAACATCGAGCGGGCGGTGAAGCGCGGCACGGGCGAGCTGGACGGGGGAGAGGTCGAGGAGATCATCTATGAGGGCTACGGACCGGGCGGCGTCGCGATTCTGTGCGAAATCATGACCGACAATCGCAACCGGACGGCTCCCGAGATTCGCAAGGTCTTCGACACCTGGGGCGGCAAGCTCGGAGCGACCAACTGCGTGGCCTGGATGTTCGAGCGGAAAGGTCTGTTCCTGGTGCCCTTGAGCAAGACCAGCGAGGAGAAATTGATGGAGGCGACGCTCGAGGCGGGAGCAGAGGACATCAAGCTCGACGGCGAGCATTTTCAAGTGACTTGCCCGGTCGAGGCCTTTGCCGCGGTAGGCGACGTGCTGATCAAGGCGGGAATTGAAGCCGAGACGAAGCAGCTCACGCGGATTCCGAGCAACATGGTGGAAGTGGCCAATGTGGAAACGGCCCGGAGCGTGCTCAAGCTGATGGAGGCTCTGGACGATCACGACGACGTGCAGAACGTGGTCGCGAATTTCACGATTCCCGAAGCGGCGATGGCGGCAATTGCGGCAGGCTAGCGCCGAGTTTCAAGTTCCAGGTTTCAGGTTTCAGGTTGCACAACTTGAAACTTGAAACCTGGAACCTGAAACGGATTCAGTCTTTCCCCGGGTGCTCGACTTCTTTCCAATACTCGGCGAAGCCCTTGTGGCTGAAGTCCGGGCTGTTGTCTTCGTCGTGGCACTCGCGGCACTTGTTTTCGGCGACGCCGCCGGCAATCGGCAGGCGCATCTGGGCACGGAGCTTGGAACGTTGTTCGTCGGTTCCCTCGCCGTTTTCGGCTGCCACGTGGCCCGAGCCGGGGCCGTGACAATTCTCGCAGCCGTTGTGCTGGAGCTTGGGAGTCGCGGTCAGGCTGAGATATCCCGACGCCAGGGGCGCGAACTTTTGCGGTTCCCAGCCCGTGACGTGGCAGCTCAGGCATTCGGGATCGAAGTGGCGGGCGATGTCGCCGCGGCTGTTGGGCGGATGGACGAGCGAATCGGTGGCCTGGGCATGAGGAGTCTTGCTCCATTTGGCCATGGCCTTGGTGTGGCATTCGCCGCAGGTTTCCGAGCCGACGAACTTGTGGCCCGAGGGATGCGCCTGGGGCTTGAGGCCCAGCCCCTCGAGCCCCTCGGACTTGAGCTGCGCCTGATAGTTGGCCAGGAGTTCGAGCATTTCGGGGGAATCCTTGAACTGGGCGTCGAGGGGGACGACCGCATAGCGGACGGGCATGGCGCGATCGTCGAAGAGGCCCACCACGCCCACATGCATCGCTTTGTGGCTGACGTTGACGAGCTTGGACTTGCTCCCCTCGATCGCCTCCAGTTCGCTGGAAGGAAGGCTGCCGCCGCCGGCGCAAACGACGAGGTCAAAGAGCGGAATCTCGGCGGCGATGGATTTGGCCTCGTCGGGCGTGGCATGGGCCAGCAGCACGTGATAGTCGCAGTTTTGGGCCTTCAGATCGCGGCAGCTGTCTTTGAGCCCTTCGAGCGCGGGCTCGTGCTGCAATTCGTCGCCGGTGAGCTTTTGCTCGAACGAATCACCCAGCACGCCGATGACGCCGATCTTCTTGCCGCCGGACTCGATCACCTGAAACGGCGGCTGGAACTCGCGGCCGAGCAGAGCGACGTTGGCGGCCGTGAAGATGCTCGGCTTGTCGTCGGGATTGGTCCCGGAAAACAGTTCGCCGACAGGGAGCTTGAGGTCGGCGGCGCCGAGCACGACGCTCGAATAGCCCAACGTCCGCAGGGCCGACGCTGTGTGCTGGAATTTGAATTCCTGCTGGCGGCCATAGCGGCGGACCTGGCTGCCGACATCAAGCGCGACGACGGGCCAGCCGCGGTCGTCGCGGAGCTGGCGGAGAAGCGTATGCCGCCGGGCGAGACCGCCTTTCTGGTTTTCCAGGCCGGTGCAGCCGCACGGTTCGATGTAGCCGAGCTGCTGACCGGTGATGAACAGCGCGACCGCAGGCTTCGGCCAGCCGGTGAAAGGTGGCGGAGGCTGGAGCTTGTCGGCGGCGGGAGTGGCCGGAGCCTGTGCGCCTTGCGGTTCCACGCCCGGCGGCGGATTGGACGAAGCCGCGGCGTCCTGAATCGAAGGGGGCTGAGTCGATTGGGACTGGGCGGCCTGGGGTGGGGCAGTCGAAGCGCCATCGGTACAGCCGGCGAGAGAAACCGCGGCGACGAGCACGATCGCCGCAAGGAGCAGAGGCACGCGGCGCGCTGGCACTGCTGGGCAAGCCAGCAGTGGCACCCCACTACTCGCTGGGCAAGCCAGGAATCGTTCTGAACGATGGAAGCGACAATAGAGCATGCGAATCGTCCTTGATCGAGCGGGATACGATCATTCCTTGACGATGTAGCGGACCTTGATGTTCAGCTGCTTCACCTGCGGGTGAGTCAACTGGATGTCGATGTGGCCGAAGTTCTCGTCTGCCGTGCGGGCGACAGGGCGCGTCATCGGCGAAAGCTCGATGGTCAGCGGGTAACGGTCCAGCCGCGGATTGTCACGCAGCGCAGCGCCGAGCGTCGCCCGCAATTCGTCTTCAGGAGTAACGCCAACCAGCTGCAAGCCGGTTTGTTCCCGGAACGGCCCTTTCACGGTCACAAACACGGTCCGTTTGAAGGGCGAACCGGCTTTGATCGTCCCCAGATTAACCAGGAGCCGGTTGGCGATGACGCTCGGTCCCGCGATGCTCACATCGCTGATGACGGTTCCGAAGAGCGGAATTTCGAGAGCTTCCTGGTCGGCAATATTGAATTTCACCTTCAAGACTTCATTGAGCGGGCCCAGTGGCAGCCCGGGCTGCACGCGGAGCAGCACGGCCACACCCGACTTTGCCCCGCCGGCGGCAACCTCCTCGGCGGAAAGGGGCTCGAAGGAGACTTGAAGACGGTCGGCGTTGTCCGGCTTGACCCACTCGTGCCTGGTCACGGCCAGATCGTTCACGTCGTAGGCAAACACCCTGAGCCGGGCCGAGGTCACTTCGTTGGTCGAGATGTCGTTGAGCGTGATCGCGGTTTCCTCGGGCTTCACGGTATCGATGACTTTGCCGTGAATGACGAGGCGGACCGGATTGTGCTGCGGATCGTTGGTGTTGATTTCGGCCGACTGTTCGAACTGCGACTCACCGGTCCGGGCCGTCCACTCGAGCAGAACGTCGGTTGTCTCGCCTGGCTGGAGTTTGTTCTTGGCGAGCGTGCCCAACGTGCACTTGCAGGTCGTTTGTCCGAGCGAAATCTCGAGCGGCCCGTCGCCTGCGTTCTTGATCTGGAAAGCATGTGTGCCTTTGCCCAGGCGGTTCATTTGGCCGAAGTTGTGGCGCTCGCCATTGACGACCTCCGCACGGGGGCCGGAGGACGCACCGCCCGTTCCATTTGCGGCGCCATTGGCGATGGGCAGCCGGGGCAGAACATCTGCCGCGAACTCGGCTCGGGTGCCCATCCAGCCGATGGCGACGCCGAGGACGAGCGACACAAAAGCAAATAGGGCAGGTTTCATCGCGGCTTCTCCGGACTGCTGGGTTTACGCAGCTTGCGGAGGATGAGTTCGGCGCTGGGAAGTTCGGAGGACGGGTTGGCTGGGTCCGATGGCGGATCGTAAACCGTTTGGCGGGAAAGCTTTAGCTCAAGATGAGGATTGCGGTCGTCGAGTCGTTGTGCCTCGGCGGCGAGCTGGGCAGCCTCGTCGTCGCGGCCAGCCAAGTGCAAGGCCCAGGCAAGTTGGATCCGCTCCAGGGCCCTTCCAGGATACCACATCACTGCCTGGCGATAAGCATTAATTGCCGCGTCCAAATGCCGCGGATCGCCGTTTCTGCGCCAGGCCAGCAGGTACCAGCGGCCAAGGTCGGTGTACGTCGCATGGTGGCGCGGACTGAGCCGCTGATAGGCCGCGACTGCCGCCGCAAACTGCTCCCAATCAGCGGGCGATCCAGTGCCTATCCACGTATCGAGCGCGAGGATGGCCAGCAGCCGCTGCGGCACGGGGGACCAAGGGTCATCGGCCGCGGCGAGGGTCAGCTCGTGCCGTGCCTGTTCGTAGCGCCTGGTCCGGATCAGGTGCTCGGCCGCGGCGATGCGAGCCGGCGCCGTGAGGACCGGAGAGAACGCTGTTTTCATGCATAGCACGGCGAGCACGGCAGCAAACGCCAACAAACCGATTCTCCATGGCGCGGACGGACTCCAACCGGCCGCAGGGGCATTGCTGTTGGCCAGGGCGAGCGGCACGAGAATCCATGCCGTCTGGAATACGCCGGGAAAACTGGCCGCACCGGCTGCGAGCAGGTTGACTAGCAAGGCGATCAGGCTGATGACCGGCAGTGCGGCGGGCATGCGGCCGCGACGTACCCAGGGGTCAAGCGCCCAGACGCAGACGGCGGCGGCCGGCAGTCCCCATAGCCAAATGCCTGGCGGTTGAAGCGATTCACTCAGAAACACAAGCTTGGGCGGGTAGCCGACAATTAGCCCCAAGGGGTAGCTGAAGACAAGGCCGGCGAGCGCGCCGCCGTAGAGCCACATGCGCGAGGCTGAATCGCTCTGAACGTCGCTCGCGAGCAGCCGAGCCGCGGCCAGCTGCCCGGCGAAGGCGAGGGCTACAAGGAGCAGTGCCAACAGCGCCGGCGTGCCGGCCGTGGACCAGATCTCCAGCAGGAAATTATGCGGATCGCGCGGTGTTTCGCTGGCTTCGGGCAGTTTGTACGCGGCGTAGGCCTCCTGAAATTGTCCCGGTCCGCAGCCAAGCAGCGGATATTCAGCAATGATGGCGGCGGTCGATCGCCAGTACTGAATTCGGTAGAGAACGGAGGTGGGCGCCTCGCTGAGGACTTGCACGTCGAGGCCGCCGACCGCGACGACTCCCAGTCCGATGACGACGGCGATGAGCGCCACGATCAGCGGCACTCGCCAACCGATCCGCCAGCCAGTGCTGCGGCCGTAAAGAGCCAGCAGGACGATGCCGGCGGCTGTGGCCAGCACGGCGGTCCGGCTCTTGGTGAGGAGCAAGCAGCCGAGGATCACGGCGGTGAAGACAATCGCCCCGGCGAGCGCCCGCGGACTGGAACGCGTTTCGAGCAAGCTCAGCGCGATTCCCATCAGGGCGATCAGCCACGGCGCCAGCAGGCCGGCCAGCGAGTTTGTGAGGGCGAAGGTCACTATCGGCTCGATGTTCTCGATGCGCCAGCGGAGATGCTCGCGCTGCGACTGGGTAACCGCCCCGAGTTCCTGATAGGCTTGTTCGGGATTCTTATGGAACTGAACGAGGGCTGCCGGCTTGCTGATGAAGTACTCGTAGTAGCCCTGGACCGCTTCGAGGCTGGCCAGGGCAATCATGACGACGACCAGGGCCCGGCACTGGGCTGGCGTGCGGAGAAGTTGCCGCAGCAGAAAGGCTGCGGTGGCGTAACTGAGCATCTGCCAGGTCATGTTGAGCGCCTGGCGGCCATTGGCCGCATAGACAGCCGCCACGCCGCTGAGCGTGTGCCAGCCGACAAGCGCGGCGGCGGCCAGCTCCGTCCAGCCGAATTTGACCTGCGGATCGGGCCGCAGCACCAAGAGGGCGGCCCACGCAATCAGAGCGAGGGTCCAGAGCAAGTTGAGTGGCGCGGCAATGCCCTCGTGGACCGTCGCTTCACTCGGAATCAGCGGCGTAACCACCAGCAGGCAGGTGACCGCCGCGAGCAGCAGGTTGTCGTAACCGGCGAAACGATCGGCCGCTGTTGCTTGCGACTTTTGGGC
>JAKEHX010000490.1 GCA_022614795.1 Planctomycetaceae bacterium
ATCGCCCGATCCAATGGTGCGAACGCCGCCTGCTGGCCCGCATTCACCGGCTCACGCTCGATGGATTGCGCCGCCGCATCGAGCCGGTGGCCCCCGAGGTCTATTGGGAATATCTGACGATCCATCATGGCCTGGTGGGCGAGCAGCGCCAGGGAGAGCCGGGGCTGCGCGAGGCCATCAGCCGGCTGCAAGGCTTCGAGCTGCCCGCAGGCGTGTGGGAAAACAAGGTCCTCGCTCCGCGGGTCGCCGACTACGACCCGCAGCTTGTCGACCACCTGTTCCTCTCGGGCGAGCTGATGTGGGGCCGCCTCCGGCCGCCGGTCCGCGACGGCGAAGAGGGGAGCGGCATGGCAGCGCTGACCCGCAGCATGCCGATTTCGATCGTACTTCGCGACGATCTGCCTTGGCTCTTGCCCGCGGAGCGACCCGACGTGGCCAGCATCGCCGGCAGCGGGGCGCAAGAGGTGCTCCATGCCTTGCGGACGAAAGGCGCCTTGTTCTTCCAGGACCTGAAATCGCTCACGGGACTCCTGCCGAGCCAGCTCGAGGAGGCCCTTCGCGAACTGGCGGCTCTGGGGCTTGTTACGTCGGACACCTTCGCGGCCGTGCGGGCAATCGAAGGCAGCGCGAGCAAGCTCAGGGGATTGCCGCGGCGCTACGCCTCGAAGGTCAAGGTCCACCGGCCCACGTCGCCGATCGGCCGCTGGTCGCTTTTTCCCGGCCCGGCCGATCCGCCCGAGCGCGAGGCGCAGCTTGACCGCTGGTGCCGGCAGCTGCTGGCCCGCTACGGCGTGCTGTTCCGCGATTTGCTCGCCCGCGAAGCTTCGGCGCCGCCGTGGTGGGAGCTGGTGCGCGTGCTGCGGCGCATGGAATTGCGCGGCGAAGTACGCGGCGGCCGGTTCATTGCCCGCGTCGGCGGCGAGCAGTTTGCCTTGGAATCGGCCGTGGCGAAGCTGCGGGACCTGCGGGAGACAGGAACGAGGGACCAAGAGCCAGGGACCAGGAGCCAGGGGACAGCGTCGAATTGGGCTTTGATTTCCGCTGCTGACCCGCTGAATCTGACGGGGATCATCACGACTACCGAACGGATTGCCGCGATGCACAAGAACGCCTTGGTAATCCAGCGAGGCCGCTGCGTCGCCGCCAAGATCGCCGGGCGAATCGAGTTCTTTGCCGAGGTCGATCCGCACGAGCAGCTCCTGATGCGTAAGAGCCTGCAAATCGGCCGCCGCGTCCATGCCGCGCCGCAGCTGGAACCCGTCGGCGCTGACGAGCCCCAGCCGTCTTTCCGCCGCCTTCGCCCCACCCCGCCCGACGATACCAAGCTCCACAGCCGGCGGCGTTTGGGTTATTAAGGAACTTATGAAAGACTATTTCGGTAATCGCTGCAGAGGAAACTGGAACAGAAGGAAACAAAGGCAACAAAGACGAGGCAAGTGAGGCGGCGGCGCGACTTTGTTGCCTTTGTTTCCTTCTGTTCAAAATGTGTGGCGCCATGCATGCACTGCACATGGAATCGAATGGTTATTTCGCCAATCTTTGCCGGGCTGTGGCGTACCAATTCGCCTCGTCGCCGAGCTTGTGCTTCCTGCAGAACGCTTCCAGTTGACCGAGGTAGTCGGCCGGTTCGAGTTGCAGGTTCCAGCACACCTTCCGCAGGCAGACCGGGCACAAGTGCAGCGGCCGCCGATCGGCCTCGGCCAGGCTGTTGACGCCGTTCATGTTGCATTCGAAAGCCGTGCAATGCTGAATCGTCAGGATGTGCCCTGTTTCGTGCGAAGCCGTGTGCAGCGTCCGCGTGAGGCATTTCGCAAACGCCGCGGTGCTCTCGGCCGGGTCCCCCTTACGATAGATCGACCAGACGCCGGTGCGGTCGCGCAGGCTCGCCTGGCCGAAGACGAAGTTCCAGTCGTCGCGCACACTGGAGTTTGGCCCGAATCTCAATGAGCTGCCCACCGCAAATCGGACAGACCGGCTGCACGGAGGGATGCTCGGGCTCGGGGCCAGAAGTCTCCGCCGGCTGAGCACGAGATGAGTGTGGCTGATCGGGCATTGCAGTTTGCGCGGCGCAGAGATTCCAAGTTGTAGTCTGCGGCAGGCATGGCGCGAACGCAACGCCGCGAGCTACGCCCCCGTTACGGCGGTTCGCGCGGCGGCGTGTGCGGCGGACTGGGCGCAAGCTCTGAGCGTACGGAAGTTGACAGCCGGTCGTCGCTTGTAAGCAGTGTGCGTCGCAAGACCAGCAGTGGTAAAGACTTGCGTCAACCATCAGAGCGGCTTCCCTGCGGCGAGGCGGCGGCGTGCAAGCGGGCTTTATCGGCAGCCGGGCCGCCGTGCGCCATGCGGAATGCCGTGCAAATTCCGAATCCTCGGCGCGCATTCGCGGACTGCCCGGAGCGTGACTAGGCTGAGATTCGGAGGTCGGAGGTCGGAGGTCGGAAGTCAGACGTCAGGTGCGAATCCGTGCAGCTTGCCATCTTGATCGCCGTGATTTGTGCCCTTGCTCAAGGGGAGTCTAGCGCCTGCCTGCCGGTCGGGGGCGCGCTTTGGCGGGCGGCCTTGACTCTGGCCGGAGCGCTTATCGCGCCGCTGGCCGCAGCACTGGGTTCGCTCAAGCTGATCCGCGGCCTGGCCCGGGACGATCGTCCCAGCCCGGATCAGTGCGAGCGCATCTGGTCGCGGATTCAGGCGATCGCAATCGGCCTGTGGCTGGCAGTCGTCGCCGCGACTATGTACCTGATCGAGTGGCCGCGCGTCGTCCGCAGCGACTGGTCGCTGGCGGCTTGGCCGCTCGTCGATGAAATCCTGATTCTCCTGCCGGTGCTCGTGCCGCTCGTGCTCTTCTGGACCGTAATGCACCGGCTGCAATCGGCCGCGCTTCGCTATTTCGCGCACGTCAGCGGCGCGAGCCGCCCGCGAGCGCGGCTGGCCGCCTTTCTTTTGCAGAATGCCCGCCACTATCTGGCCCTGGTCTTATTGCCGGCGCTGGTCGTCATCGGCCTTCAGGAAACAGTCGGCAGCATTTGGCCGCGGTTTTCCGATGGCTGGTGGCTCTACGTGCCCGTGCTGGCCGCGATGCTGATTCTGTTGCCGATGGCCCTGCGGAGCATTTGGCAAACGTCGCCGCTGCCGGACGGCCCGCTCCGCGAGCGGCTGGTCGCCATTTGCCGGGCGCAGCGCGTGGGCGTCCGCGAAATTCTCGTTTGGCACACCGACGGCCAGATCGCCAACGCCGCCGTAGCGGGCGTGCTTCGCGGCCTGCGCTATGTGTTCCTGACGGATGCCTTGCTCGCCCGCCTTTCGCCGGCCGAAATTGAAGCCGTGCTGCGGCACGAGCTGGGTCACATCACCCGCCGCCACATGCTCCTGCGGATGCTCGTGCTGGCGCTGCCGCTGGTCGTGTGGCTGGCCGCCCGTCAGGCCTTTCCGGGCATCCTCGACAGCCTGTCCCACCGACTGGCCTTCGCCGGCGTGAGCCAATCGCTCCAGATGTCGCTTCTCGTGCCACTGGCCCTAGGAGCGTATGCGGTGCTGGTCGTCGGCACTTACTCGCGATGGCTCGAGCACGACGCCGACCTGGCCACGTGTATTTGGCCCGGCGGGCAGGTCGATCGCGCCGCAGCTGAGTCGTTTGTCCGCGCCCTCATCAAGATCATAGGCCCGCTGCGCGAAAGCCGCTGGTCGCTGTGGCTGCACCCTTCGGCGTGGTCGCGGGTCGCCGTGCTGGCCCGGGCAATTGCCGACCCGTCGTGGGCCTCGCGCTATCGCCGCCGCCTGGCGCTCTTCGCGATCGCAGTCGCGGCCTGCTACCTGGCCACCCTAGTGCTCGTCGCGCTGGCCTAATAGTCGCTGGCCCAATAGCCGCCGCGGCTGTGATCGTACTCGGCCTCGCCGCCGCGAACGGAATCGTCGATCCGCCCGTCGCGGAACACCTCGCGTCCCAGCACCCACGTCCGCACCGGCCAGCCGGTGAGCGACACGCCGTCCCACGGCGACCAGCGGCACTTGGTTTCCTGCTCCTCATTGCGGACCGTCGCGGTCTTGTTCAAATCGACGAGCACCAGGTCCGCGTCGTATCCGACTTCGATCCGCCCCTTGCCGACGATGTCCCACACGCGGGCCGGGGCATCGCACATCCACCGCACGACCTCGTCGATCGTGCAGCGGCCGCGGCTGGCTTCGTTGAGCACCAGGGCCAGCGAATTCTCCACCGCCGGCAGACCCGCCGGCGAGCCGCCATGGACGGGCGAATAGGGCTTTTGCTTCTCCTCGAGCGTGTGCGGGGCGTGGTCGGTGGCGATCACTTGAATCCGCCCGGCGACGAGCGCCTGCCACAGCCGGCGGTTGTCGTCGGCCGTTTTCAGCGACGGATTCATCTGCACGAGGGTGCCCAGGCGGGCGTAGTCGTCCGTATTGAACAGCAGGTGGTGCGGGCAGACTTCCGCGGTCACCAGCCCCCGGTGATCGGCCACAAGGTCCGCCTCGTCGCCCGTCGAAACGTGCAAGACGTGAAAGCGATGCCGGTGGCGAAACGCCAGGTCGATCGCCCGCCGCGTTGCGATGATCGCCGCGGCGTGGTCGCGGACCCGGCTGTGATCGGCAACGTTGGTCGTACCGGCCAGGCGGACGGCGTTGGCCCGCACCGTCGTTTCATCCTCGCAGTGGGCACAGATCGGCAAGGTCGTCTCCGCAAAGATCGCCTCCAGGGCCGCCTGGTCATCGACCAGCATTTCGCCCGTGCTGGAGCCGATGAAAATCTTGATGCCGGGCGTGCGCGTGGTCTGTATCAACTCGGCCAGATTGTGCGGCGTCGCCCCGATATAAAAGCCGTAGTTCACCAGGCACTTGCCGGCGGCCAGGGCGAGCTTGTCGGAGAGCCGCGCCACGGTCGTCGTCGTCGGCACGGTGTTGGGCATTTCGAGGAAGGTCGTCACGCCCCCCTTGGCACAGGCCCGCGTCGCCGTGTGCAGATCTTCCTTGTGAGTCAGCCCCGGCTCGCGGAAGTGGACCTGGTCGTCGATCACGCCGGGCAACAGGTGCAGCCCGCGGGCCGGCACCACTTCATCGGCAGCCGTGTGCACCGCGGGGTCGATGGCCGCGATTTTTGTCCCCTCGACTAGCACGCTCGTACAGACCGAACCCGTTGGCAAGACGACAGTTGCGCCCTCGATCAGCGTTTTTCGTGCGGCAGGCATGCTGTGTGTTGTAACAAATCTCTCCCCCTTCCGCTTTGAGGCAATAGGAACAAGAGAACGATCCCTTATAGACAGGGCGGAGAACATGGTCAGCGCGACCGACGTGAAAAGTGCCGCCATGACCGGCACGGTGAAAATCGACGGCGACACGGTGCGGGTCGAGGCGGCCCCAGTCCATACGCACGTTTATTACCTCCTGTGGCGGAAGCGCCCGTCGCAGCCGTGGCACAGCGAGGAGTTTGACAATCGAAACCAGGCCCACCACCGCTATTTCGCGCTCGCTGGGCAGGGGGTGGAAGCCTATTTGGAAAAAAGGCCGTCACGCGTGACCGAATAACCGGCACGATTGCGATGCCGCACAGGGGTGGAATGACCTAAACTTGGCGGACAGAGCGACAGCGGGTGTCGCCGGCGTGATGTCACGCCGGCCCCGGACCCGGGCAAAACGCCCGAGACACCGGCCTCGTTTGCTCCGCCAGGCTTTTTCCATGCTGCGACGACTGCGACTCCTTGGCGTCAACGTGCTCATTGCCGCGGTGCTGGCGCTGGTGGCCATCGAGGCGATTCCCCAATCACCGCCGGCAGTGCGTTCGGCCGTCCAGCCACTGACCCGCCGCGTCGGCCTCGCACAGGGGTGGAATCTCTTTACGCCTCCCGACCGGGTCAACACGCGGCTGAGGGCGGAAATCACCTACGCCGACGGCAGTGTTGCGGATTGGCACTCTCCTGATTGGCCAAGATTTTCTCCCGCACAACGTTTTGCGATGCACCGCCGGGCCGAGTGGCTCGACAACATTTGGGGGGCCGGCAATTCGCCGGCCTTGACGAGTTGGGCCCGCCACCTGGCCCGCAGCCAGCGGCCCGACGCTGCTGATGCCGACCGGGGCGCCGAAGTGAAGATCATCGTCGATCAAGCGCCGATCCCCTCAGCGGAAATTCGCCCCTGGACTTCCTGGCGAAGTCCCGCGAAATTCGACGAGTCCACGACCTTGGCGATCGAGAAATTGCCATGACCGGCGGCGGCTATAACCTGGTTGCCGCCTGGCGCTCGCTGGCCCTCAGTTGGCACGAGTTCTTTCACCGGCCGCGCGACACGCGGGTCTGCGCACTGATCCGCATCACCTATGCGGCACTTGTGCTCATCCACTGGGCGGTTCTCTATCCCGACTTGGAATTGTGGTACGGCGAAAACGGCGTGCTGCCGGGCGGCGTTTCGCGCGAAGTCGCCGAGGCGTACCAGTGGTCGCTCTTGTGGCATCTGCCGGCTACGCCCGCGGCGCTCAACGCTTGCTTCTGGATCGCCGTCAGCCACACCGTGATGCTAGGCGTGGGCCTCTTGCCGCGGATCAACGCGGCCTGCCTGCTGGTCTGGCTGATTTCCTTCCAGAACCGCAACGGCTTCATCCTCGACGGCGAGGACACAACGATGCGCCTCTTGGCGCTGTACCTGGTGCTGATGCCGTGCGGGGCGAGCTGGTCGGCCAACTCGCTGCTCTGGCGGTGGTGGAATGGCATCCAGACGGAGAAGGCCGACCGGTTGGGTGCCACTGCTGGCTTGCCCAGCAGTGCCGCCGGCCACCTGCAACCGGCCTGGGGATTGCGGCTGTTGCAGATTCAGATGGCGGTGATCTTCCTGACGGCCGGGCTGGCCAAAATCGGCGATGCCGATTGGCTGGGGGGCACAGCCATGTACTACGTCGCCCGGCTCGACGACTACTTCGGTCGCTTTCCCACGCCGACGTGGCTCTTCGACCAGCCGTGGAGCGTCGCGCTGGCCACCTGGTCGGTCATTCTCGGCGAGCTGCTGGTGCCTGTGTTCATCTGGTTCCGCCAGACGCGGCGGTGGGCCCTGGTCGCCGCCATCTTGTTTCACCTGGCCAATGAATGGACGATGCACCTGTTCCTGTTTCACTGGCTGATGCTCGCCGGCTGGCTGTCGTTCCTGGAGCCGAGCGAGATCGGAGGTCGGAGGTCGGAGGTCGGAGGTCAGCAGTAGAATGCTTGGACTTTCGACGTCCGAGTCGCCACTTCCGATCTCCGACCTCCGACCTCTGACCTCCGACCTCATGATTCGCGGCTTGATCTTCGATCTCGACAACACCCTGGTCGATTCGGGACTCGACTTCGACGCGATGCGCCGCGAGATGGGACTGCCCGCGGGCCTGGCCATTCTGGAGGCCATCGACCGCTTGCCCCGCGCCGAAGCCGGCCGCTGCCGTGAAATCCTCCATCGCCGCGAGCTGGAAGGGGCCGCGCGGGCAACGCTCTTGCCAGGAGCCGCGGAGCTATTGGCCGACCTGCGGCGGCGCGGGCTCCACCTGGCAATCGCCACGCGCAACAGCAAACAGGTGACGGAAGCGACCCTGGAGCGGCTGGGAATCGAGGTCGAGCTGGTCCTGACCCGCGACTGCGGCCCGATCAAGCCCGATCCCTGGCCCGTGCTGCACGCCTGCCAATGCTGGGGAGTGCAGCCCGGCGAAGTCGCCGTCGTTGGCGACTACCGCTTCGACATCGAATGTGGCCGGGCCGCCGGCGCGAAAACCGTACTCCTCACGCACGACGCCAGTCCGCACGAGCATCCCAACCGCGAAGGGGCCGACCTCGTGCTCTCATCGCTCGCCGATTATCCCCGGCTGTTGGCGTGGGTTGCGGAACAATAGGCGCGTCTGCCTTCGTCCTCGTCCTCGTCGTCGTCCTCGTCCTCGATTGCGCGCCGCCCGAACCGAGCACGAGGACGGTTATTCAGGCCCGATTGCCTTCGTCTCGACCACGCGGCCGTCATCGTACACGGTCGTCCGCACCAGTTTTCCCGATTCATACAGCGACCAGCTGCCGTGGCGGCGGCCGTGCCGGTAATCGCCGTCCTGAATTTTGTTGCCCGCAGCATCCCAATCGGTCCAGGGGCCATGCCGCTGACCGGCCTCGTAAGCCCCCTCGGACTCCAGCGTTCCATCCGCCCGCCAGATCCGCTCCGGACCGTCGAGCTGGTCATCGCGGTAGTTCCGCTCCCACTTCAGGCGTCCGTCGGCAAAATAGTCGCGCCACAGTCCCTGCATTTTGTCGCCGACGTATTGTCCTTCCGCGAGCAATTCGCCGCCGGCTCCAAACTCCCGATGGTCCCCCTCCAACCGGTCCGCCTCGACGTGCTGGACCACGCGGCGGCCGTGCGGCAGCGCTAGCTCGCGCAGCCCCTGCTCCTTCCCCTGCACCCAGTGCTTGCGGGCCGTCTGCCGTCCCGCGTCGTCGTAGATCACCTCCTCGCCAACCAACAGGCCCCGCTCATACGTCGGCTGCGCTCGGAGCCGCCCGTTAGCGTGCCAGGTGGTCCAGGGGCCGTGCGGCTTGTCATCCTGAAATGCTCCTTGACCCTCAACGTGGCCGCTCGCGTGCCAGGTCTTCCAGGGACCATCACGCTTCCCATTCCGATATTCCCCCTCTTCCTTGAGTTGCCCACTGATGTGAAACGTGCGGCTGCGACCATGCTTCACGCCGCCGTGGTACTGCGTCTCAAACGACTTGACGCCCGTCGCGTGCCAGCCGGTGATGAGGCCAGCTCGCTGGAGCATATCGTTGGGTTTGTCGCGCTCGACATTGCCGGTCTGCACCGGGAAGGGGAAGCACCAGCCATGCTCGCGCCGGCCGCCACCCGGATAGTACGAGGTAACCTCGGGCAGCCAATACCAGCCCAACGTGGAGGGGCGCTGGCCGCCCCAAATCTCCGCGGGAATCTGGAAGGCCCGCCGGCGATGGATGAGGACAAGCGCCTGGATTTCGCCGGTGTCGTAGGCGGTATCGAACCTGACCGGCGGATAGAAATAGCCCCACCACCACAGGCCGCCCGCCAGCGCCAGGACGAGCCCCAATCCTACCCAGAGCAAGACGAGTCGTCGGCTGACTAACCAGCCGCCAGATGTACCTGGCGAAGCGGGTGTCTGTCCTTCGGTCCTGGTTCGGGCACTGCTGCGCGATCTGGAACGTCGCCGAGTCAAGGTGCATGCCGGACGGCTGAAAGGTTCAGGCCGTCCGGCTTGTTGGTATTTATCGCTTTAATCTGTCACCAAGTTATAAACTATCTCCCATTTTATTGCTGCGTCGTTATATCCATCCAGTGCATCGTCGTATTTCTCGAGCGCGTTTCCATAGTTTGTCGTGGCGGACTCTGCGGCCTGGACACAATCTCCCCACCGTGACTCACCGTAAAAGAAATTGGCGTAAAGCATCGCGTTTTGGCCGCTGGAATACCACGTATCTCCGTATTCCTCATTCTCAATGGCCGCGAAAAAGCTGTCGGAGGCTTGGGAATATAGGTAGTAAGCATTTTCGTTATTAGCTATTTCCTCAGCAACCGTCGCGCATTGCCCTTGCCAATAGAGAGCGTCATTCTCTCTTTGGTTGATGAAAACGTAAAGTGCATCGCACGCCCCTTTTGCGAAGTTGGCGTCTGCGAGAGCGACGTCGGCTTGCTGTTGCGTCTGGGCGACTGCCATCGCTGGAATTAAAAAGAATGCCATCGCTAGCGATTTCATCAGAAGCTCTCCTCAAAGAATTTAGAAAAGCGCAATGGTACAGAAAAAGAATAATTCTGAAACCATTCCGCGAAAATACTATGAAATCATTTGACACACAAGCGGCCGGTTGAAGATTTGTCAAATTCCCTTGTACGCGCGGTAATCCGATGCGAGGGCTGCCACGCATCGAGCGTCCGATCAGCGCTCAGCGCGCTCTTCGATCACCAACGGTTCGCCTACGACCATTTCGTCGATCGCCTGCACGCGGCCACCCGGCCAGATGACGCGGGCCTCGTCGATGTGCGTCTGTTGTCCCAGGCCAAACGTCAAAGCCAGCTCGCATTGCGACAGGTAGCTCTTGGCGGCACTGACGGTTTGCCGCTGCCAGACGCCGCCCGATTTGATTTCCACGCGGGCCCCGATCGCGTCCCGATTGGACGAGCGGCCCACGAGCTTAAGCCGCACCCAGTGATGGCCGAGCTGTTGCTCGTTTCTGAGGACGCGAGGCCGCGAGCCGATGCCCGTGAGCACGACGTCCAAGTCGCCGTCGCCGTCGAGGTCGCCATAGGCGGCGCCGCGCCCCACGAGCGGCCGGAACAGATCGGCCCCCGCCTGGCGCTCGGTGACTTGCACGAAATCTGACTTATCTTGTCCGGCGCTGTCCTGGCCGGCGCAATTCCAAAAAAGCTGCGCCGGCTGCTCGTAGGACTCGCCCGACACTCCAACCTTGGCGATTTCCGATTCTACGTGGCCGTTGACAGTCAACAGGTCCTGCCGCCCATCGAGATCGTAGTCGAAGAAGAAGAGGCCGAACGTTAGAAAAGGACGCGTCTGGTTCCCGATGCCGGCGGCGACCGCTTCGTCGGCAAACAATTTCGCAGCAGCTCTGGCGGCGGGCTGCGCGTCTCCCTTGTTCGATACAAACAGCCCGGTCATTTCGCCCGTGAAGTTGCCGATCGCCACGCCCAGGGTTCCATCATTACGAAAGTCGGCGATGTCGATGCCCATGCCGCTGCGCGCCTTGCCCTCGGGACCGTAGGCCAGCCCCAGCGTTTGTCCCTCCTCGGCAAACGTGCCGTCCCTCCGGCTCAAGAAAGCGAAGTTGCGCACCGAGTCGTTCGCCACGATGATGTCGGGCCGCTCGTCGCCGTTCAGGTCGGTAAAGCACACGCCCAGCGCTTTGCCCAGCGGGGCGGCCCCGTCGTCCCGGCGCGTCTCGATGCCGGATGTGTGCGAGACGTCGGAAAACAGCCCCTGCCCGTCGTTACGGTACAGCTTGCAAAACGTGGCGTCGAAATTGTGCGGGGCCAGCGAGCCGCGAACGCCGCTCAAAGGGTGCGGGTCCAAGGCCCGATCCAGGTTCATCTGCCGCGACCAACGGACATATCTAGCGACGAACAGGTCCAGGTCGCCGTCCACGTCGTAATCGAACCACCCGGCACTCGTGGTCCAGTCCCCTCGATCGCCGGCCACGCCCGCCGCCGCGGTCACATCGCGGAAGACGCCGCCGTCGTTCCGCAACAGGCGGCAGGGTCCAACCGCGGTGAGATACAAATCGGGATCGTTGTCGTTGTCGTAGTCGCCAACCGCCGCTCCCATGCCATAGAAGCTGAAGCCCAGGCCCGCTTCGCGCGTGACGTCGCTGAACCGCCAGTTGCCGTCGTTCTGGTACAGGGCGGGCCACGGCGCTTGCTCGGGCGCCGGATCGCCGGGCCAGGTGGTCTCGTTCAGGAACAAGAGGTCCAGCCGCCCGTCTGTGTTGTAGTCGAGCACCGCCACGCCTCCGCCCATCGTCTCGGGAAAAAGGAACTCCCCCGCCGCGAACGACTGATGCACGAAGGTAATGCCGGCCTGTGCGGTGACGTCAACGAACCGGGCGGAAGGAGGGAGGATGCGCCGCTGGTCGCGCGCGGGGCTGGCCGCGGGTGAACCGTCCGGCAGTGGCAAAGGGCGCGAGCCGGTTGCGGCGACGTACACTGCCCAGGCAATGGCAGCGACTACAATCGCGGCGAGCGCCCACAGGGCTGCACGACCGACTGCGGCGTGACTTTCGCGAGTCGTCTTAGCGGGAGGCGACAAGTCGCACCAACGAGATCTAGCTCGATTTCAGGTCCAGATTGATGGTTTGCGATCCGGACTTGACCTCGTACTGCAATTCGCTCTTGTCGTTGTATTTCTCGGGAATCGGTTCCTTGAAGATCACGTTGTAGCCGCCTTGGCTCGCTTCCAGCGCTTTGGCATACTCGGGCGAGTCTGATGGAATCTGCGACATGTCGATTTTTGATTGGGGCTGCTGCACGGTCGTCACGGCGACCTTATGCTTGCCGATGAGCGCACCCTTGCGGTCAAGGTAGTTGAGCTCGTACTTGCCACTGGCGTCTGTGATGCCTGACGCGGAACCCCCGCCGGCCGCAGGGATGAAAGTGACGGCAACGTTCGGCAAGGGCTTGCCATCCATCGTCACCTGCCCAGTGACCGTTCCAAGGGCAGGACCGCTGTCGCATCCCGTTACCGCGAGGCACATAAAGAAGCTGACGCCAAATCGACTCAAACGGCTCATGGTTTCCCTTTGAATGATGGTTCGAAGCGGAGAGAGCCCGAACAAAGCTTTCAAATGGTTGAGTGGCAGCGCGCCGGACACGGCTGCATTCACAACATGGCTGACAAGCGCACGAATCGCTATTGAAGCGCAACGGCCTCACCGCCGTTCCTGCTTCCCATCGCGCCCCACACGCCATAGGGTGACGGCCCGGATCTGTTCACCGGGTTGTCATCGGGAACCGTCGGATTTCCCGTATCAATGGTTTGATTGACAAATTGCACGTGCCCGTCGGCCATGGCCGCCTGAGCGCCACCGGGATGATGACTCGAGAAGCCACCCATCTGCTCTTCGTTGTCAGGGTTGCCCCACTGGCAGGCTGGCCCATTAGGGGGTATGAGCGTCGAGAAGCCGACGAAGTACGGACGGCCATCCCAAGCACGCCCGCCCGTCGGTCGGAAATCGGCACGCACCGGGTTGGTGAGCAGGCGACGATTAGTGGTACTGACCCGATTCCAACAATCTTGCGGACGCCATTGCTGCATTCCCACCGCGACACCACCGAGGATGTCATTCGGATTTCCTCCGAGCACCCCCTCGCCGAGCATCAACGTATTGCTGGTCCCGTCGGTGACTGATTCCATGCCAATCCAGCGGTTCGTCTGGAAAATCCCCCGATTATCGCGGTTCCCCTGGATCGGGTGCCATTGGTTTTGAGC
This sequence comes from Planctomycetaceae bacterium, assembly GCA_022614795.1. Taxonomy (GTDB): domain Bacteria; phylum Planctomycetota; class Planctomycetia; order Pirellulales; family Pirellulaceae; genus CAYLLN01. The sequence continues at coordinate 12,962 of JAKEHX010000490.1, forward strand.
ATAATCGTCTCCCAGGCACGCTTTGTAGCTGAGCAGGGAAGGGCTTTCGCTCCGAATCGTCGGTTTCGCTGACGATGGGCAAATGTTGACGCCAATATCCACTTTCCAAGCTCGATCGTTGAAGGCGTTGTTCCCCGTTTCCCAGGGTTCGGAAGTCCCGGACCTTGGCCTCTGGCTTGAGTCATCATGGCGTCGAACAGCGGCTTCTGCTCGATAAAAGGAAGTACCGGAATGGTCCAAGCAAATTTCCGGCAATTATCGCGTCCCCATCCTGGCTGGATCGCAAGGATTGCCCTGGGTCGGGAGAAGAACGCCGCCATAGGCGAAAGCCGGGAACGTCTTGTACGTGTCATGATAGTTGTGCATGCCGATCGCATGCTGTCGGAGATTGTTCGAGCATGACGAGCGACGGGCCGCCTCGCGGGCCGCCTGCACGGCCGGCAAGAGCAAGGCCACCAGAACGCCAATGATGGCAATCACCACCAGTAGCTCGACCAGAGTAAACCCCGGTCGAAAGAGCCTACGGATCAGCCGGAACATAAGCATTCTCCAGAAAGAGTGGAGATAAAAAATCCAAGCTAGATGGACGACGTCGAGTGGATGAGTCGTGACTTCGACGGTCTAACGACAAAAAGTCTAGGCAAATTTTAAGCAAATAGCAACGATCCTGTGCTAAATCTGTGATAACTGCTGACCCGCCGAAAGGGTGGTTAGCCGTGAGGCTTACGGCTTCTCGCCCGTTCCCTTCTTCAGTGTCAGCAAACGTCGTGCCTCCCCGCCAGCAAAGGTTTCGACCTCCTTCCCCAGCCAGCGGACCTCGATCTTCTCGACCCGCTCGGCAGCTCCCAGGCCGAAATGCAGCCGTGAGCCGAAGTGGCTTTGATAACCGCGGCCGGCAAGCGCTTCCGCCACCTGGACCTTGTTGCCCGCGAACACACGCACTCGCGCGCCCACGCCGTC
>JAKEHX010000491.1 GCA_022614795.1 Planctomycetaceae bacterium
GGCGCCGCCGAGGCAAAGGACGGAAACGTCTAGATGGAGGGGCTAGGGCTAGGGGTTAGGGCTAGGGACGAACAGGGCACGAACCTGTGCCAGCGCGCTTTAGTCATATGATTGCATCTTCCCTAGCCCCCAGCCCTAGCCCCTAGCCATTGCCCCACGACTAAAAGACCGAAGGAGATACGATATGGCTGAAATCACCGCGGCACTCGTCCGCCAATTGCGCGAAGAAACAGGCTTGCCGATGATGGACTGCAAGCAGGCGCTGACTGCAACGGGCGGCGACTTAGCGGCCGCCAAGGATGAGCTTCGCAAGAAGGGGCTGAAAATCCAGGAAGGCCGCGGCGGCCGTGAAACTTCGTTCGGCCGCTTCGGCATCTATGCAGGCCTGGCCAACAAGTCCGGCGCCATCGTCGAGCTCAAGTGCGAAAGCGCCCCGGTCGCCGGCAGCGCCGAGTTCATCCAGCTCGCTAACGACCTGGCCAAGCAGCTCGCCACCGGCAAGGGGGCCAAGACCGCCGACGAATTGCTCGACCAGCCCTCGCCCAGCCAGCCGGACAAAACCTTGCGGCAGGTGAAGGACGACATGTTCAACCGGATTCGCGAAGTGTTCAACGTCGGCCGGATGGCCCGGATCGAGGGCACCTGCGGCGGCTACAGCCACAACTCGGGCACGGTCAGCGGCGTGCTGGTGCAGGTCGAAGGGGGAAGCGACGAAGCCGCCAAGGACGTGAGCATGCACATTGCCGCGATGCGCCCCTTGGCGGTCAACAAGGAGGAGGTCGATCCCAAGGTCGTCGATAAGGAGCGCGCCATCCTCCGCGAGCAAGCCCTGGCCGAAGGCAAGCCCGCCAACATCGTCGATAAAATGGTCGAAGGCCGCCTCAAGAACTTCTACGCCGAGCGCGTGCTGCTCGAACAGCCGTTCGTCAAGGAGAACAGCATCTCGGTGGGCAAGTACGCCGAATCGAAGGGGATGAAAGTCAAGAAGTTCGTGCACTGGGAGTTGGGGAAGGAATAGTTCCAAGTTCCAAGTTCAAAGTTCCAAGTTGTTGATTCACGAGTTGCTTGCGCAACTTGAAACCTGGAACTTGAAACTTGAAACGTATGAGCGAAGCCATGGCCGACTCAGCCCGCCGTTTGAACCGCGTTGTGCTGAAGCTCTCAGGCGAGAGCCTCAGCCACGCCGGCGAACGCGGCATCGGCATGGAAGAGGTCGTGCACGTCGCCAAGCAGGTCCGCGAGGCCAGCGAGACCGGCTGCCAGATGGCCCTGGTCGTGGGAGGCGGCAATATCCTCCGCGGGGCGCAGTTCAAGGGAACGCACGCCAACATCCAGGAAGCCACGGCCCATTACATGGGCATGCTGGCCACGGTGATCAATGCTCTGGCCCTGCAAGACGCCCTCGAATCGCTCGGCTGCGAGACGCGGGTGATGACGGCTATTGCCATGCACGGCGTGGCCGAGCCCTACATCCGCCGCCGGGCCAAGCGGCACTTGGAGAAGGGGCGGATCGTCATTCTGGCGGCCGGCACGGGCAGCCCCTTCGTGACGACCGACACGGCCGCGGCCCAGCGGGCGATGGAACTGGAGGCCGACATCCTGCTCAAGGCGACCGGCGTGGACGGCGTCTACAGCGACGACCCGAAAAAGAATCCGCACGCAGTGCTCTACAGCGAGCTGGATTACAACACGGTCCGCGAGCGAAACCTGCGAGTGATGGACAGCACGGCGATCGCCCACTGCATGGAGCACAACATGCCGATCCTGGTGTTCAACTTCCGCAAAGAGGAGAACATCCTGCGTGCCGTGCGGGGCGAGAAGGTGGGAACGCGGATTTCCAGCCGGCCGGTCAGCGGAAGCTAGCATGGACTGAATGTCGAATGTCGAAATCTGAATGACGAAGGAATGACGAAATGTAAGAATGACGAATGTCGAACTGGACAAACCTTCGTCATTCGCCATTGATTCGTCATTTGACTTTCGACATTCGTCATTGCTCGCAGTACGATGGACTAATCACACCGAGGGTCAGGTCATGGCTGCCGACGACATTCTCCTGGACACCGAAGACCGGATGGACAAGGCCATCCAGCACCTTAAGCAGCAGCTTTCGGGCATTCGCACCGGCCGGGCGAACCCGGGCCTCGTCGATACGCTGAAGGTCGAGGTCTACGGCTCGCAGACGCCGATGAAGTCGCTCGCCCAGGTCGGCGCGCCCGAGCCGCAGCAGATTCTGATCCGGCCGTACGATCCGGGCACGATCAAGGACATCGAACGGGCCATCATCAATAGCGGTCTGGGCTTCGCGCCGGCCAGCGACGGCCGGGTGATCCGCATCAACGTGCCCCCCCTCACGACCGAGACCCGCAAAAAGCTCGTGGCCCGGATCAAGGAGGTGACCGAGGAGGCGAAAGTGTCGATCCGCAACGTCCGGCGCGACGGCAACAAGGCGGCCGAACAGGGAGAAAAGGACGGCGAGCTGACCGAGGACGAGCTCAAGCAGGCGAAGGAAGATATTCAGGAACTCACGAAGAAGTATGAAGGTCTGGCCGCCGACATGGCGAAGAAGCGGGAGGACGAAGTGATGGAAGGGTGAGGGGCTAGGGCTGGGGGCTAGGGCTAGGGAAGCTGTAGGGAACGCCCTCTGTGGCGTTCCGCCGCAGAGGCTGGACGAACCACCAAGGCCTCAAAGGACACCAAGGACACGAAAGGGTGATAGACCGAGCACTCATGAGCCGAAAACTCTCGTATTCGTGTCCTTGGAGTACTTCGTGTTCTTCGAGGTTTCTTGCTTGTTTCCTTGCCGTGACCGCGACTTCCATCTCACCTGCTGCGGACCTGACGCCGGCCAGGAAGCTGGTCAATTCGCCTGGCGTGCTGATCATTGCCCATCGCGGGAACAGCAGCATCGCGCCTGAGAATACGCTGCCGGCCTTTGCCAAAGCACTGGCCGTAAAGGCCGACTTGGTCGAGCTGGACTACCATCACTCGGCCGACGGCGTGCCGGTTGTCATTCACGACGACAACCTTGACCGGACGACCAACGCCCAGGCGCTGCTCGGCAAAAATAAGGTTCTCATCGCCGATCTTCCGTCGGCGGAGCTGGCCAGGCTTGACGCGGGCGAGTGGTTTAGCGATGAATTCAAGGGAACGAAGCTCCCCACGCTGGTCGAGTCGCTGGCGGCGATCCAGCCCGGCTCGACGACGCTCATCGAGCGCAAGGCGGGGGACGCGGCCACGCTGGTGAAGCTGCTGGCGCGCGAGAAGCTGACCGACCAGGTCGTGGTGCAGGCGTTCGACTGGGAATTCGTCAAGGAATGCCGCAGCCTCGCGCCGACGCTGACCCTAGGCGCCCTTTGCAGCAAGGCGGCCAACGAAGAGCAGATCCAGGCGGCAGCCGAGACGGGGGCGGACGTGATCGTCTGGAACCACGAGAAGCTCCGCCGCGACCAGATCGACCTTGTGCACAAGCTCGGCAAGAAGGCCTGGGTCTATACGATCGACGATCCCCAGCGCGCGGCCGACTTCATGGCCGCGGGCATCGACGCCGTCATCACCAACAAGCCGGCGACGATGATCCGTGTTCGCGGCGCGATCAAGCGGCCGGCGGAGTAACTCGGCTGCTTCGGGCGGCGCGGGCGGGCAACAATTGGTCCCGCCCGGCGGTCGGGACCTACAGGTCGTCTCGGAGCGTTTCCTCTTCGTGGATGTTCGCGCGGCGCGGGCGGGCCGGAGGAGGGGCGGCGGGCGACGGGCCGGCGGCTGGCTGAGAAGTCGTCTCGCGTTGCGAGGGGGTGGGCCTTTGGCTCTGCGGCTCGGGCGGGATATGCGGGGGCGGCGGGCCGCTTGTGCCCCGATCGATGTTAGTGCCAGAGCCGACGCCGGTGCCGGCGTCGATGCTAGTGCCGAAATAAATCTTGCGGGCCAGCGGGTGGGCCAGGACCTCGGACTTGTTCCCTTGGCAGAGAACGGCCCCTTTGAAGATGACGTACGCCCGATCGACGATATCGAGCGTCTCGCGGACCTGGTGGTCGGTGATCAGAATCGAAATGCCGCGCTCCTTGAGCTTGACGATGATCTCCTGAATGTCCTCGATCGTCACCGGGTCGATCCCCGTGAACGGCTCGTCGAGCAGGATGATCTCGGGATCGGCCAGGAGGCAGCGGGCGATTTCCAGCCGCCGCCGCTCGCCGCCCGAGAGCGAGCCGGCTTTGCTTTTGCGGATGTGCGTGATGCCGAACTGTTCGAGCGACTCGTCGCAGCGGCGCTTGCGCGTGGCCCGGTCGATGCCGAGCAGCTCCATGATCCCCAGCAGGTTCTGTTCGACCGTGAGCTTTTTGAAGACGCTGGCTTCCTGGGCCAGATAACCCATCCCCCCTTCCTTGGCCCGCCGATACATGGGCCAGCCGGTGACGTCGATGTCGTTGAGGGTGACGCGGCCCTGGTCGGGCTCGATCATGCCGCAGGTCATGCGAAAGCTGGTCGTCTTGCCCGCGCCGTTGGGGCCCAACAGGCCGACGATCTCGGCGTAATCGACCGAGAAGCTGACCCCATCGACCACCTTGCGGCGGCCGTACGATTTAACAAGCCCTTCAACTTCGAGAATGGGCATGAGGTCCTCCGTGACATGTCGATTTCAGATTTAGGATTTCAGATTTCAGATTTGGGGTGAAGTGTCATACGTTTTGTAAATCTGCAATCTGCAATCTGAAATCATCTGATTCTTTGCATCTTCGTGACGTTCGGCAAAAACGGGACGGGTCTGTTCCAGGTGTGCGGCCAATAGATCAACAGGGCCTTGCCGATCAACAGCTCGCGCTCGACGTAGTGATGGTTGATCCAGAACCGCCCGTCGGAGCTGGCGGGGCTGTTGTCGCCCAGCGGCAGGAACTGGTCTTTTTCCAGCGTGAACTCGACGTGGTAGCGATTCTCGTCGGCAAAGAGGCCGCTCGACTCCCACAGTTGGGGATTGGCGAACACTTCCTGGAGCGTGGCGCCATACGGCGACACTTTGTAGTCGTTGCCCCGGTCAGTCGCAGCGATGTAATACTTGTCGCGCAGAATCCGCAACTGCGACAGCTTGACCGCCGCTCCGCGCGAGCCGAGGCCAGCCGGTGCCAGATCGCCCGGATCGTCGGGCGACCAGACGGGGGCAACGAGGTCGTCCGAGTAATACGTGGTCGGCCCATCGAACCGCATCACGCTGCCATTGACCCACAGGAGCACCTCGTGGTCGCAGTTCGACAGTCGCAGGCGATAGCGGCCCGGGCCCTTGACCGGCGTTTGGGCGGTGGCGCTGACGGCGGTTTTGCCGTCGTCGCCCAGAAACTCCAGAGGCTTACGGTCGGGACCAATGCGCGTGAGCTTCGCGACGCCATCGGCCAGGTTGATGCGGCACTCGTGATGAACGCCCGCACGGACGAGATCGAGGAGCAGCTCGCCCGAGCTTCCGCTCACGTCGGCCAGGCATTCGACCGCCAGGTCATCGACCCAGTGCTGTCCCAGGGACTCTGGAGAGGGCGGATCACCCGGGCCGGGCTTCTGCTCGATGTCGGTGGGCGTCGGGTACGACCAATAGGGCGGGCACCACCAATACGCCCGCCACTGAGGATTGATCCAGCTCCGCAGTTCTGCGCTGTCCGTCCACCGCGCGGTGTTGTACGCATAAAAGTCGGTGATCAGCTGCCCTTGCCGCTGGGCCACGCTGGAAGGCAGTTGCTGCGACGATTCGATCAGCTCCCAGTCGCTATGGGATGGAACCAGATTGCGAAACCGCAGCCAGGCGTCGGCGATAGTAGTTCCCTCGCAGACATAGATTTTGCCGCTCTCTTCGACCTTCCACGCCTGCTGGTCCGAAGCGCTTCGAGTTTGCTCGCTCCACCGCAGCGGCCAGCCGACGGCGGTCAGCGCCGCGGGGATATGGTCGGTGTCATCGACGATTTGCAACATCGCATCGAGCTTGTGCGGCGGCTTACGGGCGATCTTCAGGGCTTCATCCGGTTCTTCCAGCCCGCACGTATGGATGTTGCCGCCCACAATCCACACTTTCTCGCCGGGCAGGCCGATGAGCCGTTTGATGTAGTTTTGCAATGCCCCGCCGGGGAATTTGAAGACGATCACGTCCCAGCGCCGGGGCTCGGCCAGGTCGTAGCAGAACTTGCCGACGATGATCCGGTCGCCGCTGAACGAGCCATCATTGGGCTTGTGGAGGGGGTCGAGCGTCTGCGTATATCGGCAAATCGGGCAGGTCGTCGTATAGACATGTTGGTCCGTGAGCTGGGTCTCATTCTCTTCGGCGCTGGCGCTGGTTTGATACCAATAGTCGCACTTGGGGCACTGGACGTCCTTGTGCCGGCCCTGGAGCGTCGGGGCCATCGAGCCGGTCGGAATGACGAAGGCCTCGGCGACAAAGCCGCGGAACAGCAGGGCGAGAATGACTGCCATGGCGATCGATTCGATCGTCTCCCGCC
>JAKEHX010000492.1 GCA_022614795.1 Planctomycetaceae bacterium
GACCCTCCATCCTCCACCTTGCACCATGCCCGGCGTCATTCCCGTCTCCTCTGCTCGCGGAGCGAACGGACCACAGCGAGATCATTCCCCCCGGTCCACGCCGCCCAAATCAAGCAGCGTCGTCCAATCGCCATGATCGAGCAGCACGTCGTAGTGCCGCGGCGCGTCCGACTCGATCGACCAGATCCGCCTCACCGCTCCGATTTCGGACAGTTCCGCCACGAGCGCGTCCGCATACGCATCGGCCGACGCGAATCCCGCCAGCGTCTTCTCCACAAGCGCCGGCAGCTCGTGCCTGGCGAGCCAGCGCATCGCTCCCTGGCGTACGGCAGCCTCCCAATCGGCCAGCTCCGTGACGCGCAGCCCGGGATAGGCATTTTCGGCGAATTGCTCGCGAGCGAAGGCAAGCGCATCCGTCACGCCGCCGCGCGTCGTGCGGCACTCGATGCCCCGCTCGCCGCGCGACGCCAACAGATAGTCGCAATCGAGCGCGTCGCCGATCGCCGCGGCCGCTTGCCGCACAAACGCCAGGTCAAACGGCTCCACCTCCAGCTTGATCGCGTCCCCCAGCTCGCGCTCGACCTGAAACTCGCACAGCGACGCCCTGTGGCCGGGCCACTCGGCGAATGGCACAGCAACATGCGGCACTTGGCCCATTCGCGCCCGGACCGGGGCGATGAGCATCTCCGGCACGCCCCACTCATTCGTCATCACGTCGATCTTCGCCCGCGTTACCTGATCGCCGCGCTGCCAATCGATGACAGCCGCAGGAAACGCCGCGGCAATTCGCTCGGCTATCTGGCGGCCGCTAAGCTTGTCTTCGACGCGCGGAAAAAGTGCGGCTTGCAATTCCAAAGCACGGGGCACAACCGAGGACGACATCATTCCCTTCCTTTGCGAACTCTGCGCCTTCGCGGCTCTGCGTTAATACAATCCGGTCTGCCTACTCAATTCGCTCCACAATCAGTGGCCCCACTACCGCCGGTTCGTCTTGCACCGAGATCGCCCGCTCAATCATCGGCTTTACGTGAGCGAATTGCTCGCGCGAGCCGAACACCCGCACCAGCGGCTGCCGGGTTTCGACATGATCACCCAGGCGCACGAGCATCTCCAGGCCGACGCCGTGATCGATTTTGTCGGTCATCACCTTCCGCCCGCCCCCCAGCTCGATGATCGCCAGGCCCAGCAACTCGGTGTCGATCGGGCCGACGAAGCCGCCTCGGCCGGCCGCGACTTCGCGTCCAGCCGGCAGCGGAGGCAATCGATCGAGGTCGCCCCCCTGAGCCGCAACCATTTCCGCAAACTTGGCCAAGGCCCGCCCGGAGCGGATGTGCTCGTCGAGGAGAGAGTGAGTGGTGAGTGGTGAGTGGTGAGTAGTGAGTGGTGACGGGGGCGTAGCGGGTGGCGGCTCGCCTGGCTCCGTACTTAGTACTGAGTACTCAGTACCAAGTACTGACCGTTGGCCGCTGGGTGCCACTGCTGGCTTGCCCAGCAGTGCCCGCGGCTCGGCAGGAGCCTCGCCCTCCCGACCTCCGACCTCCGACCTCTGACCTCCTTTCCCTGAACCCTGAACCCCGAACCCTGAACCCTCGCCAACCACCTCCTCCGCCAGCGCCCGCGTCAGCTCCCACAATTCCGCCGGTCCCTTGCCTTGCAAGCACGCGATCGCCTCGTGCACCTCCATCAGGTTCCCCGCCATCCGTCCCAGCGGCTGGTTCATGTCGGTCACGAGGGCGCTCGTCCGCACCCCCATCCGATTTCCCGTATCGACGAGCGAGCGGGCCAGCGTCCGGGCGTCGTCCAGCGTCTTCATGAACGCCCCGCTGCCGAACTTCACGTCGAGCACCAGGGCGTCGAGCGACTCGGCCAGCTTCTTGCTCATGATGCTGGCCGTGATCAGCGGAATGCTCGGCACGGTCGCGGTCACGTCGCGCAGGGCATACAGCTTTCGATCGGCTGGCACGATCTCGGCGCTGGCCCCGGTGATCACGCAGCCGACGCGCTCTACTGTTGCCTGGATTTCCGCGAGCGAAAGGTCGGTGCGAAATCCCGGAATCGCTTCGAGCTTGTCGAGCGTGCCGCCGGTGGCTCCCAGGCCGCGGCCGGAGATCATCGGCACGGCCAGGCCGCACGAGGCCAAGAGCGGCGCGAGCACCAGCGACGTCTTGTCGCCGATGCCGCCGGTGCTGTGCTTATCGACAACCGGCTTGTTGCGCGTCGGCCACACGAGCCAGACGCCGCTTTGCAGCATGGCATCCGTCAGGGCGGCGGTCTCGTCGGTGGTCATTCCTCGCAGGTAGACCGCCATGGCGAAGGCCGCCATCTGATATTCGGGGATCGTCCCCCGCGTAAAACCGTGCACCAGATGCACGATCTCATCGCGCGACAGCTCGCGGCCGTCGCGCTTTTTCGCAATCAAGACGGCGGGGTTCATGGAAAAAATTTGTCCGGGTCGCCAAGCATGTGTGAATAGACAAGCGGTTTCCCGGTTATTTAACCATGCCACCGCGCTTTGGACACATTTTGACCTGGCTGGGCTGGTTGCTGGCGGTCGTTTCGCTGTTGCTGCCGGTCAGTCGGGCAGTTGAATTAGCCGGCGCCCCAATTGGGACGCCGCTAGTAGGATGGCAAGCCCTGACTGTAATCGTCGAGCAGCTATTCAATGTCTGGTTCTGGCTGGCCATGATGGCCGATCCGGCGGCGCAGTGGCTCCCGATCCTTGCCGGCGCGACACTGCTCCTCGTTGTCCTGCCGCCGTTCCTCTTGGCAGTCGAAGACAAGGCGGGTTGCTTGCAGATTCCGCTGGGCATCGTGCCGGTGGTGCTCGGCCTGTTGCCGCCGCATTTGCAGACGAGCCTCTGCTGGGGCGTGTGGGTTTGGTCTGCTGCGTTTTTGCTGGTTTCGCTGGGGGGAGTATTGCGCGGTCTCGCGGCTGGATCGGACAAACTCGACACGGTTTAGCCGCCTCCGCTGCGTGCTCACGACGGATCTCGCCCGGCGACGGCTCGCGGCCGTCGCGTTTTTTCGCGATCAAAACGGCGGGCTTCATTTGAAAAACGCGCCGCAGCGCCCAAACCCGAAGCGGTTCAGGAGGCACGCCGCGTTGGCGCTCGCTTGGCTTTGGCTCGCGAACGCATTTCCTTGCGCAGCTCATTCAGCATGGCCCGGCCGTCAAATTTTACTTTGTGTTCGGCACACCAGCGCTGCGACTCTAGTAGAATCTCCTCGGCCCGATCGAGATCTTCCGAGTCCCAATACAGACCCGCAAGCAGATCGAGACGATCGCCGATATCGGCAGGCCTCGTTCGAACTTCGGGCGGCAACTCGTCGTCGATGAGGAGCCGCAACAGTTCAATTTCGCGCTCGCGGGCGCGAATTGCGGACCAAAAGTCACCATCGAGTTCTGCCAGCAGGACTCGGGCGGCAGCTCCGAGAATGGTCTCGCACGACGGGTCGTGGCGCGCCAAGAGCGCCCGCAACCGCGGAGCCATTTTCGCCGCTGCGCGACGATCCTCACGCCGATAGAGCGCCTCCATCATGCGACCGTGCAACTCGTCGATTTCACGCCACGCCTTGGCACCAAGGGGCGGCTGGCTATTCGGTTTCGCTTTCATGATCGGGTCGAGGGAAATCAGGTTCAAGTTCGGGACAAATGCGCTTTACGTAAGCAGGCAGCGCATCCCAGCGGGCCCATGCTCGACGCGCCTCGTGCAGTGCCAGCTCGCGCTTCTGTCTTGCTTGGCGTTCAAAGCGCCTCTTCTTGGCCGGACCGCTCTTCCGGTCGTGGCCGCGTCCTGGCTTGTGCTTCCGTCCCCCCTTTGGACCCCGCGGCAATGGATCTGGTTCGGGCAAACGGCCGCTCAAAGGCAGGTCCCTCTTCTATACTAACATACCACGAGACTACCGGCCCATCATCGTGAGCAGCACGATCGCCAGGATGATGCCCAGGACCCCCGTGACCGCGACGTAGATTGCAATTGCCGTCGCGTTCGACTTGCCCGTCTTGCCGTTGTACGCGTTGCCGCAGCGGGCGCATTTGACGTGCGTAAAGAGCGACGGTCCCAGCACGCCTCCCCACCACGTAAAACCGACCTTGCTGGCAAACGTGTTGCCGCAGGTCGGGCAGGGGGCGAATTGCATCGTCCCTGGCGGCGGCGGCGGCAAATAGCCCCCGGCGGCTTGCGGCGGAGCGTAGGGATTTTGATACGCGCCGGGCTGTTGACTCTGGGGATAGGGATTGTCGGAGAAGGGATTGGGGGAAGGGGTGGACATGTCGTGGTGCAGCAAAGGGTGGAGGGGCCAATCGCCCGTAAGTTTGCCAAACGCGGCCCCGACAAGCAATCGCGACTGCCCGGAGAATGGCTTACGCGCGACGCGGATGCCCTGATGAGATTTGATTTTCAACCATTGCCCGAGCGTCTGGCTCCGTACTCAGTACTAAGTACTCAGTACCAAGTGCCGAACCCCGACTCCCGACCCCCGACTGACCGCCCGCCCCTACGGAATCCACACAAACTCCGGCGAATTCAGCAGCGTCCACACCAGGTCCTCGGCCCGCTCGCGCCAGTCGGCGGCCAGCAGCGTCGTCGGCGGGTCCCCTTTCTCCACTTCCTTCTGCCGCGCCACTCGCAGCTCGTTCGACTCGCTCGACAGGTGGTTCGACCAGCTCACGCCGTCGCGCTTCGGCCAGCCGGGCCGCGGGCCGGCGGGCGAACCGGTCTTCCGCGTTTCAAAGCCTTCGCCGATCAGCTCGACCAGCAGCTCCCGCTCGGCTGCCGTCGGCTCGCGCGAGAGAACCTGCCGCATCACGCGGCTCACGAACTGGTCCGGCGATTTCGCTTCGAGGGCGATCGCCACGAACACGCTGTCCTCCGATAGCTGCGCCGCCCGCTTGCCGATGATGCCATTGGCCAGGATCGCCGGGGCCAGCACATTCGGCTCGCGGTCGCGCACCGTGAGCGGGTCCTGCCGCGACGCCCGCCAGCCGAACGCCTCGAGCACGTCCATCGCCGTCTGGGCGTACGGCAGCGAGAGGCTCGGGCGGTCGCGCTCGTTCGAGAGGCTCGTGAATTGCCAGGCCCGCCGCGGCACGCCGAGGTGTATCGCCGCAGTCTCCTGCATGCTCCCATCGACGTCGAACGTCAGCTCCTCGACGTGCGGCTCCTTGCCGGCCGCGGCCAGGAGCGAATCGAACACCTGCTCAGCCGACATTCGCCGCTTTAGCGGAGCTGCGAACAGCTTCACCAGCTCCTCGTCGGCCGTCGCCGCCCGCTGATAGGCCCGCGAAGAGACAATCAATCGGGCCACGTGCTTCAGGTCGTAGTCGTGCAGCACGAACTCCCGCGCCAGCCACTCGAGCAATTCCGGATGCGACGGCTCGGCGGTCTCCCAATCATCGACCGGCTCGACGATGCCGCGGCCAAAATACCGCTGCCAAAGCCGGTTGACCGCCACCTTGGCGAACCGCTCGTTCTGCGGCGCGGTGATCCGCAGGGCCAGCTCCTCGCGCTCGTCGCCCGGATCGAGCAACAGTTGGGAGGGCGAGGCGGGCGAGGCTCCTTCCGAGCCGCGGGCACTGCTGGGCCCTTGTTGTGGAAATTGGCCAGCAGTGGCGCCCGCAGCAAACAAATCATCCGCAAACGGCCACTTCGCCGGAATCTTCTGCCCCGGCTTCAGCGTCACGCTCACCAACAGCGACGCATGGGCCGCATCGTCGCCGGGAATCGTGCTGGTCTTGGGCAGCGTCTGCTCGCCGCGGTGCAGCATGGCGGCCAGGTTGAACAGGTTCTCCTGCGTGAAGCGATGGGCCGGAGCGTCGTGGCAGCGGGCGCACCGCATGTCAAACGCCAGGAACGCCAGGCCGATGTTCTGGGCCTTGGCCGCCAGCGGGGCGTCGTTCTCGCTCGCCACCGCAAACCCCGCCGGCCCGCCGTACCGCGTGCTCCCCTCCATCATGATCAGCTCGGTCGCGAACCGGTCGAGCGGCTTGTTGTCGAGCAGCGACTCGTAAATCCACCAGCGGAACGGGCCGGTGTTGTTGAGCGTGGGCTTGAGGATGTTCGGGTTCTCGGCCAGCACGTCCTGCCAATATCCGACCCAGTTATCGGCCCAGCCGGGTTGCTGAAGCAGGTCGTCGATCAGGCGGCTCCGCTTGTCGGGTCGCGCGTCGCTCACAAACTCGCTTACTTGCGCCGCC
>JAKEHX010000493.1 GCA_022614795.1 Planctomycetaceae bacterium
CGTGGATGCCCGCGAGGCAAGCCAGCCGTGAAGGGGAGTTTGCAATGCCGGGAAAGAGAATCGCCGCGGCGAGGGTTTTGCTCATCGGGCTCTCGCTTGCTGCACCAGTGGCATCGGCCCAGGAGCCGGCCAATTCTCCGCCAGCAGTCCAGCCAAAGGAAAGCGTCGCGGACCGGCGGATCGCCTTTGTCCGCGAGAAGATGGCCCGCTATCGCCTGCATGCGGCGGGCACCGACCAGATCGCCTATCCCTTGCAGGACAAGCTGGCCCTCCGCTGGACGAACCCCGTGAGCGGCGTGGTCGATGGGGGCATTTTCGTCTGGACCGACGGCCGGCGGCCGATGGCGGTCGGCAAGTGCTTTCTCAATGAAGTGCAGGAAGCCTGGGGGGAGGTGATCCACTCGGTCGCCCCCGGCCCGATGGTGATGCGGCTTGAGGACCGCGAGGTCTGGAAGCCGGAGGGACCGGGGGTCACGTTTCATCCGCTCGACAGTGCGCCCAAACCGGCGACAACAGCCGGCGGCCGCCTGACCCAGATGCGGACCTTGATGCGGCGGCTGGAGGTCATCGGCATCTGGGGCGAGAAGGAGCCCAGCGAGTGGTCGCTGCGGATGCTGACGACGCCGGTCCACCGCTACGAAAGCGAGCCCGACAAGATTCTCGATGGAGCCGTGTTTGGCTTCACGCAAGGAGGCACCAATCCCGAAGCGATCGCCCTGATCGAGGTCTGGGAAACCGAGGCCGGTCCCAAGTGGCAGGTCGCCGTCGCCCGGTTGACGCAGTATGGCGTGCGGGCCAGCCTCGACGGCAAGGTGATCGCCGATCTGCCACGCAACGAAATGCCGGCGATTAGCGACCGTTTCTACCGCGGCTGGCACTGGTTCCGGCGGTATCCGTTTCCGAAAGAGGGTGCGGCGAAGGAGTGAGAGGTCGGAGGTCGGAGGTCGAAGGTCGGAGGTCAGACGGTCGACGGACTTCCTACTTCCGACCTCCTATCCACCCCGCCCCGCGATCAGCCCGTCCAGCTCCGCCTTCAGCCGCGGCAGGATCTGATCGTAGGGGAAGGCGCCCAGCTCGGTGCTGCCGCGCTTGAGATTGACGAAATTCGGGCCGCACCAGAGGCCCAGATCGGCGTCGTCGGTTTCCCCCGGCCCGTTCACGCGGCAGCCCATCACGGCGATCGTAATCGCGTGCTCCTGGGCATAGCGCGTCATCTCTTTCACCTGCTGGGCCAGGTCGATGAACGCCTGGTTCTCGACCCGCGAGCAGCTCGGGCAGGCGATGATGTTGAGCGTCGGCAGGCCGTAGTTCACCACGCTCCGCACGCGGCCCGCGGCGATATCGGCAAGTATCTGCCGGCCAGCCGCGATTTCCTCGGGCTTGCGGTCGTTGGGCACGGTCAGCGAAACGCGGATCGTGTCGCCGATGCCGCGGCTGATGAGCTGCTCGAAGGCGATCCGCGTTTTAATGATGCCGTCGGGGGGCAGGCCCGCCTCGGTCACGCCCAGGTGCAGCGGGACATCGGGCCGCCGCTCGGCGAAGCGGCGATTCACGTCGATCACTTTCTGGGGGTCGCTGTCCTTGAGCGACACGCAGTACCGCGTGAAGCCGAGCGAGTCCAGAAGATCGCAATGCTCCCACGCACTTTCGAGCATCGGCGTGATCGAGTCGTCCTCGTCGTATTTCTCCTTTTTCGCCGGATCGACGCTGCCGCAATTCACGCCGACCCGCAGGGCACAGTCGCTGGCCGCCGCGACGCCGGCGATATACCGCACCTTGTCCTGCCAAGGCCGCGACGGCTCGTGGTGATAGAGGTGGCCCGGGTTATAGCGGACCTTATCGACATGCGGGGCGACCAGCTCGGCCAGGCGATAGTTCTCCTGCAAATCGACCGACAGATTGGCCCGCGTTTGGCGGCGGATTTCGGCGAGAGCCTCAGCGTCCTTCTTGCTATCGACGGCAATCCGGACGACATCGGCCCCCGCCTGGTCGAGGAGATTCACCAGGCCCACGGTCGCGCCAATGTCCTGGGTGTGCGTAGCCGTCATGCTCTGGACGGCGATCGGACACTGGCCGCCGATCGAAATCGAGCCGATGCGGACGGTGCGGGTGGGATTGCGGGTGATGTGCACGGTAGTGTCGCCTTTCGCGCCGCGAAAGAGCGCCCTTTCGCGGAGCGAAAGGCGACTATGGACCAATTAGCGCAGGCGAAAACTCCATTCTGTGTAACCGCAGCGGGGCTGGCAATGTCACAGGGGGGAACGCACTCGGTGACCACGTTGCCTGCAGCCAGGATCAGGGAGGCTGAGTGCTCTCGGCTGGCAGTTGCTGCGCAAGCGACACAATTCCGTCGATCCGCTCGCGCAGTTGATGGTCGCGTGCGCCCCGGTCCTTGAGGCCCTTCAGCTCCTGAGCGGCCTTGTAGATCGCATCGTACGTCGCTTTGTTTGTTCCTACCGCGCGCGACTCATAGCCCTCCATGTTCTCGACGAAACTGTCGATGGCCGACTGGAGGCCCGCTTCGGCAACCTTGAGTCGGTCCACTTCAGCTCGGACGAAAAGGGCATAGTCCAGGGTTGGCTCGACCGGCTGGCGAGGATCGGCAGCTCCAGTTCCGCAGCCGAGCGCCGCGGCAGCAACTAGGACCAGGAAATGACAGGTTCTCATAGAATCCTCAACGCCTAAATAAGGGCCGTGACTACAAGTGGTCCGGAGTTGGCTTCGATCAGATTTGCCGGCTGATGGCGCGACACACCGTGGAGGACCCGCGGCGGGCTGGCTTCAAAGGACGAGATGCCCGGCTGACGTGGGCTCAAAAGTTGGTCGAGGGTTCATTGTTGGTGATGGTCAGCGCGGCCCGCCAGACAAGTCGGTCAACGGTGCTGCTCACGAACCGCACCGAGCCGTCGACCAATCCGCACATGACGCCGCCAGGATGTCGGCTGCGCGCCACGTTGCCTCCGGCGTCGCCATCTCCTGTGCAGTCCGCGCACTGGTTAGGCCACGGCGAACCGCTGTTGCAATGGACCGGACAATCAAACAGGTTCGCGCTGATCCTGGTGTCGGAGTTGGGAGTTGTTATCCACTGGTCGCTGACGCTGCGTGTGTGCGCGCTAAGGATGCAGCCCGCTACTCGTCCCCAGCAGCCCCGGCAGTCATCGTCCGCCCGGAAGCCGAGGATCTCACTCAGGAATATGGTGTTGGACGTGCCGTCGGTAACTTCGGCCAGCCCAACTGCAGCCTGAGGCCGCCAGGTAAACGCCGTTCTCCACACGCCCAGCCAACCGTTGGGGGTTCCGTTTTGATTGGCGACCTTGCCGCCAGCCGGAACGGCGTAGTTTCCTTTCGCGTAGCGCCCCCCAATGCCGTTGGGACTGAGGGCCGGTGGCAGCGGTGCCGTGCTTGGGCAGACCATCACCTTCAACTCAAGCTCGGTCACCAATTGATTCGTGGCGTGTCCGGAGGGGAGCTTGAAATCGTACCTGCCGTGCATGGGGCCCTGTTCAACAAATGGCAGCGTCAGCGTGGTCCATGTTGCACCCCAGCCTGTGTGCCGAAAGTCGGCCGGGGCCCGGTCACTGCCAAGCGTGGCCGGATCGGGTGGGCCATTGAAGATTGCTGCCGCCGGCAGCGTTTTGAAGGTGTCGTGGTAATTGTGCATGCCCAGCGCCAGTTGCTTCAGGTTATTGGCGCACTGCGAGCGGCGAGCCGCTTCGCGGGCGGCCTGCACGGCTGGCAAGAGCAACGCGACCAACACGCCGATGATCGCGATGACCACCAATAATTCAACGAGCGTAAAACCCGCTTTACTTCGAGTCATGACTGGCCCCTTATGAAAAAGGACGCTAGAAGAGATTCTTCCCGGAAGAGGGAAGCAAATTGCTCATCTTTTTCGATCGCGGATTCAATTGGCGACAAGACCTGCCGCGAAGCCGGACCAGTGACCCACCACGATCATGATATGACGTGCACGAAATATCCGTCAACAATTTTTTGTCAGCATTGTCCGCATGAACCGTTGGCGCAGGGCGTGCGCCAGGGCTGTTGGCAGTGGTTGAGCGATCCGCTCGCCATCGGATCGCATACCGAAAACCCGCCGCGCTGTGTTTGACTTAGCACTTGCATAGTGTACAGAAATTATTTAGCACGCGGCTTGCAGTGATGTTGTGGGTTTGGAATTCGCTGTCAGTTTGGCAGTTGTGGCGACGAGGCTCCTGTCGCGGGGAATTTTCTCGGCGGCGGAGACTCAAAATGTGCTAACTATTCCGCGAGCCAGCGCACTTGCTCGTCGGAAGTACTTACGGGACAGTGGTTTATGGCAAGCAGGCAGGCTCGAAAAATATCGTCGTGGAGTAGTTTCGCACCGAAGAGCAAGGCAACAATGCCTGGTCTGATTTACCGCAACTTGCCGCCGTGCTAAGGTTTGGCAGCGTATTCGCACTCACTGCCCTGAAACCGCTCGCCGATCGAGCGGGTTCTATTTCCACTGAACTCTATTTCCACGAACACCGCTCGCGAACCGTTCGGCTTCCGCATTGGCAGCCGCCCCGCGTGCCCCACTAAATCGTCGAAGGAGAATCTTGTGAAACTAATGCGGAAGACTCTATGGCTGGCGCTGGCCGCATTGGCGCCGCTCACGGCCGGGCTGATCGACAAGGCCTGTGCCCAGGAAATCAAGCCGGTGGCGATCGTCGCAGTCGCCAGCGTCGAGGAGATGCTGGCCGATGTCGGCTACATTACCGCCGCGGCGGGCATGGAAGACGCGGGCAAGACGGCCCGCCTGTTCGGCAGCGCCCTGACCGCGGGGATGGATAAGAAGCGGCCGGCGGGAATGTACGTCATTCCCACCGACGGCGACTTCCACGCGATCGCCTTCATCCCGGTGACCGATCTCAAGCAGCTCCTGGAGATTCACAAGGAATACATCGGCGAACCCCGCGACGCCGGCGACGGCATTCTCGAAATCGGCATCGACCGCAGCGCGTTCGTCAAGGAGCAATCGGGCTGGGCCTTTGTGGCCGAAAGCTCCGAGCACCTGACCGGCCTGCCGAAGGACCCGTCGGCCCTGCTCGGCGATCTGGCGAAGAAGTACAACGTCGCCGGCAAGTTGATGGTGCCGAACATTCCGGAAAAGCTGCGGCAGACGGCGATCGACGAGATCAAGATCGGCCTGGAGCGGGCGCTGGAGAGCCAGCCCAACGCCGACCGCGAGGCGATTGAGAAGACGTCGCGCGACGCGATGAAGCAGATCGAGCAGCTCTTCAACGAAGCCGACGAATTGACGATCGGCGTGGCGATCGATGCGGCGGCGAAAAAGACGTATATCGACGTCAACGTGACGGCCAAGGAGGGGACCGAGCTGGCCAAGCAGATGGCCTTGAATGCCGACGCGAAGTCGGATTTTGCCGGCGTTTTGCTGCCGGAAGCGGCCGTGACGCTGAACATGTCGGCCCGGCTGAGCGAGTCGGACATCGCCCAGTTCAGCTCGATGTTCGCCACGCTGCGGACGCAGCTGGCGACGAAGATCGATGACGATCCGAACCTGACCGCCGATCAGCGGACCGTGGCCAAGGACGTGCTGGCCAAGCTGCTCGACGTGTTCGAGCAGACCGCCAAGACGGGCAAGATCGACAGCGGCGCGGCCCTGGTGCTCGAGCCCAAGAGCCTGAACTTCGTGCTGGGCGGCTACGTGGCCGATGGCCCGGCGTTCGAGAAGACGCTCAAGCAGGCCCTCGATCTGGCCAAGAACGAGCCGAACGTTCCCAAGGTGCAGTTCGGGGCCGGCAAGATCGGCAACATCACGCTGCACAAGACGTCGATTCCGGTGCCGGCCAGCGAGGCGGAGGCCCGCGAAATTCTGGGCGAGAAGTTCGACGTGATCCTGGGCATCGGCCCGCAGAGCATTTTTGTCTCCGGCGGCAAAAGCGCCGAAAGCCTGCTCAAGAAGGTGATCGAGCAGTCGGCGGCCAATGCCGGCAAGTCGGTGCCGCCGGGACAGTTCAACGTGGCTCTGCTGCCGATCATGAAGTTCTCGGCCTCGATGGACCCAAACAACCCGGTCCTGCCGGTGATGGTAGCGTCGCTCGAAAAGACGGGCAACGACCGCATCATCATCACCAGCCAGGGCTCGGCCCGCGGCAGCCACGTGCGCTTCGAGATTCAGGAAGGGATCATCAAGATGGGCGGCGAAGCGGCCAGGCAATTCACCGGCCCGCGCCCGCCGGGAGCGGAGTAGGCAACTGGGTAGCGGAACTCGCCAGAGTTCCGAAGCGTAAGCGACCGCCTTCGCTCGTTCGTCCGGATTTTGCCAATTGGCGTGCAGGCGAATGCCGCCTATAATTTCGATAGCGAGTTCGTGAAATTTGTCACAGACGTGACCTATGGCCAAAGCTGGTCCGCGCAAAAAACTGCCTAAGGAAGTCGCCGTTATCAATGCCGATAACTGCACCGGCTGCGAGTCGTGCCTGGAGGTCTGCCCGGTCGATTGCATCGACATGAAGGTGATGCACCACGCCGTGAAGGGCGCGCAAGCCTGGTGCGAGATCGACATCGAGCGGTGCGTCGGCTGCGAGGTGTGCGTCCACATTCCGCAGAAGAAAACGAACCCTTACGAGCTGACGGTCTGTCCGTGGAACGCGATCGAAATGGTTCCGACGGAACACGTCGCCCAGTACGTGGCCCAGATCGGCGGCCCGCCGGAATATATCCAGGCCAACTGGGACCGGCTCGTGGGCACGGCGCAGCATTTGGCCGAGTTGAAGGCGGCGGGTTAGTTGTAGGCACACTCCGTGTGCCGTCGGTTACCAGACCAGGCCGTCCGCAAGTGCTGGCCAGATATCGAGTTCGGACGGTTGGCAGACCATATCTACGTTTGCCGCTTTTTCCGATTTCGTGCTTGGCATTGCCCATTTGCCCGATTATCCTAAATGGGACGTGGGAACACCGTTCCGGTGAGACGGCGCGCTGCGCTGTATTCCTAACGGCGGGCTGCACTGTGTTCCTAACGGCGGGCTGCGCACTGGCAAGTCACGCAACTCGCACGGGCTAGCAGGGCATTGGGAATTCTGAACGAGGTGGTTCGCATGACACATTCAATTTCGCGCGGATGGTGGGTGGCGGCATTGGTTGCCGCACTGCCA
>JAKEHX010000494.1 GCA_022614795.1 Planctomycetaceae bacterium
CCGATCCGAGTCGAGCACGGGCAGCTATAGTCTCCACGGACGCACCGGCGTGCTCGCGGCGATTGGCGTGAGCGTCAAGCACGGCGCGACGCTGCAAGGGGCCTTTGTCAGCGTCAATCCCGATATGCGCGATTACGCGCGCGTCGAGGTTGCGGTTGGGCAAACGATGTCGTCCATCCTGTCCGAGCGGCCCGTGCCCGTTAGAATGGCTACAGTGCGAGCCGCCTTGGTCGCCCATCTGGCATTGGCGCTCGGTTGCGACCGCCACCACCTGCACACCGGCCATCCCCACCTGCCCGAACTGCCCCTGAGCGACGCCCGTGAACACGCTGCTTGAACTGCCGCTTGCCGCTCCGCAACAAGAACGGTCGTCCACTCGCCTGCCCCGCTGGCTCAAGCGCGAGGTCCCCAAGGGAAACGCCAACCACTTCACCGCCGGCCTGCTCGACGAGCTGCGGCTGGAAACGGTCTGCGACAATGCCAAATGCCCCAACCGGATGGAGTGCTATTCGCAGAAGACCGCCACGTTCATGATTCTGGGGAACGTCTGCACGCGGCCGTGCGGATTCTGCGCGGTGCATCGCGGCCGGCCGGAAGCACTCGAAAGCGACGAGCCCGCCCGCCTTGCCGAAGCAGCCGCCCGGCTGGGCCTGAAACATGTAGTCATTACCAGCGTCACGCGCGACGACCTGCCCGACGGCGGCGCCGAGCACTACTATCAATGCGTGCTCGCGGTGCGCGAGCGGACGGGAGCCACCGTCGAAGTGCTTACGCCCGATTTTGTCACTGCTAGGCCGGCCCTCGATCGCGTCGTGGCGGCTGCGCCGGAAGTGTTCAATCACAATACCGAAACAGTCCCCCGGCTCTACCGGCAGGTGCGCGGACCCAAAAGCGACTACCGCTGGACGCTCGGCCTGTTGCGGCGCGTGAAGGAGCTGAACCCGGCGATCAAGACCAAGAGCGGCTTGATGCTGGGGCTGGGCGAGACACAAGACGAGGTCTTTGACGTCCTGGCAGACCTCGTCGATGCCGGCTGCGACTTCCTGACACTGGGGCAGTATCTCATGCCCAGTGCGACGCTGGCTGATCATTATTTGCCCGTTGTACGCTACATTCCTCCCGCGGAATTCGCCCACCTTGGCCGGGCTGCCAAATCGATGGGCTTCAAACAAGTCGCCAGCGGGCCTTTTGTGCGCTCGAGCTATCATGCTCGCGAGATGGCCCAGATGTACTGATAGTCTAAGGTCCATGACTCAACAGCGTATCGAGTTGCGATTGCCCGACCTGGACCTGGGCACAACCATCGTCACCGCCTGCTCCTGGCATGCCGCAGTCGGTGCGCGCGTCGTGGAAGGCGATCGGCTGCTGGAGGTGTTGGCCGGCGAAGTGACGGTCGATCTGCCTGCGCCGGCAAGCGGCAAGCTCATCGAGCGCTCGGTGGAAGTCGATGAACAGCTCAGGGTAGGCCAGCTATTGGCAGTGATCGAATTATTATAAGTGGCAGGCTCCCCCCTGTTTGTGGCGCTATGATCCGCCGCCACAGTAGCACGCGCGGCGGTGGATTCAATCCACGGTCATATATCTATATTGGTAGAGATGTGCGCATGCGCGTGGCGAGTTGACAGCCGTAAGACCGCGGGCTACGTTGGCAGCCACTGTTACGTCGCAAAACAACTCTCTGGGAGCTTGCAGCACATGGCCAGAAAATCTGGTGGTCCGTCGAAGTCCGAGGCAATTCGTAACTATAAGTCCGCGCATCCCGATGCCGGTCCCAAGGCAATTGCCGAATCGCTGACCAAGGATGGGACCAAAGTTTCGGCTCAATTTGTAAGCACGGTGCTTTCCAACGCCCGGAAGAAGAGCGGCAAGCGCCGCGGCCGGCGCCCTGGCCGGAAGGCTGCCGCAGGAAGCGCGACGCTCAAACAGCTCGTGCTGGCAAAGAAGCTGGCGGCGCGCATGGGCGGCGTCGAGCAGGCCCGCCAGGCTCTCGATACGCTGGCCAAGCTGCTAGACTGAGCCGCACATGAATCGATTCCGACCGCCAGAGATGAGGAAGCTGCACATGCGCTGGGAATTGGCAGTATCGTTTGGATTCGCCGTACTGCTTGCCGCGTGTGCGGCCAGCGGCCAGGAGTCCGTCGAAAGCCGCACTCTCTCGAATATCCGGCAGGTCACGAGCGGCATGCAACGGGCGGGCGAGGGCTATTTCTCGCCCGACGGCCAGTCGATCATTTACCAGGCCGTGCCGCTGGACTACATGTTCTACCAGATCTACACGCAACCCCTTTCCGGCGGCCGGCCAAAGTTGATCTCCACCGGCCGCGGCCGGACGACGTGCAGCTACTTTTCACCTGACGGCAAGCGGCTTTTGTTCGCGTCGAGCCATCTCGACCCCAAGCTTGAAGAAACCGAAGCCGCCGAACGGAAGCAAATCGAAGAAGACAAAAAGTCCGGCGTGCGGCGGCGTTACAAGTGGGATTTCGACCCTTATACCGACATCTTCGAGGCCGATCTCGACGGTAAGATCCTCCGCAATCTCACCAATGCAAAGGGATACGACGCCGAGGGGGCATGGTCAAAAGATGGCAAACAGATCGCCTTTTGCAGCGATCGCGATGGCGACCCTGATATCTATCTCATGAACGCCGACGGATCGGACGTGAGACAGCTCACCAATGCCTCCGGCTATGACGGCGGACCATTCATCTCGCCCGATGGCAAGTGGGTGATTTTTCGCAGCGACCGGAAGAAGGCAGAATGGCTTCAGATATATGTGATCGGCATCGACGGCAAGCACGAAACCGCCCTGACCGACACGCAAGGGGTGAACTGGGGACCCTATTGGCACCCGAGCAAGCCATATATCATCTGGTCGGGCGCGGATCATTCGGACCCGAACGCCCGGCCGAATTATGATCTTTGGTTGGCAAAGTATGAGGTCACCGGTGGCGAGTTCCGCTTAGGCACACCCATTCGCACAACGGATTTCGCCGGGGCCGACGTGCTGCCCGTTTTCTCGCCCGACGGATCGAAGCTGATGTGGACGAGCACGCGAACCGACGATCATAGCAGCCAGCTGTTTGTCGCGGATTTCAAATTGCCGGAATGAAATCACGGTCCATGCAATTCGCACGGGAGTGACCGCGCATGTGGAATCCTTTTCGCCGCAAGCCAGCCGAGGAATCATTTCCAGCACCAGAATGGCCGCCAATTCAGCAACTCGACAGCGTTGATCTGACTGCCAAACGGCGCGATGGCGGAGTGGATCTAATCATCGTCGCGAGCCAGCCACTCGATGACAGCGACGAGACGTTAGACAGCATTCGGCAGAAGGTTGCAACGTATTTGGCGGTGATCGAATGCAATGAGTTTCAATCCGAGCTGGGTCATCCGCCACTTGACAAGACGGAAATCATCATTGCTTGCGACTTCCCAATCCATGCGCGAGCTCTGAAGGTCATCGAAGAATGTCAAGCAGCTGCCGTGGCACAGGGCGTGAAGCTGATTGTGCGCAAGTCAGATTAGGAAAGCACTATATCAAATAGAAGTGGTTATTCCCACGGTAGCAGCGCCTTTAGGTTCTGAATCTGTGTCTCCTGTCAAGTCATGCGGCGTGCTTGTTGTCCGCGGCGAGCCGATCCGCGAGTTCCTGCTGATGCGGCACGCCGACCGGTGGGATTTGCCGAAGGGGCACGTCGATCCGGGCGAAACCGAGGCGCAGTGCGCCCTGCGCGAAGTCCGTGAAGAGACCGGTATCAGCGCCAGCGATTTGGAATTGATCGACGGCTTTCGGTTCGAGTCGCACTATCAAGTCCGGGCGAAGAAATCGGACCGCCTGTATGACAAAACGCTCGTCATCTTTTTGGGCCGTCTCAATCGTGACGTGCCGATCGCGATCACGGAACACATCGGCTACGAGTGGTTCGCGTGGAACCCGCCGCACCAAATTCAAGCCTGGACGATCGATCCGCTGCTGGACGAATTGGCCCGCTTCCTCAAGCCGAAATGAGTCCAATGTCCAAAGTCCAATGTCCAATGTCGGACAACCTGACCTTGGACTTTGGACTTTAGACATTGGACTCGCATCACGACGCCTTCCGCCGCTGCGCCTTTGTCACGTACTGCTTGTGGCCGCAGGCATACGTCGAGCAGCCGCCGAAATACTCCCAGCACTCGCGGTGATGCGGCGTCCGGCAGCCGCCGCAATAGACGATGTCCGCTGCCAGCGGCTCGCCGCAGATCTGGCACCGGGACTCGAGGGCGTCGGGCTCCTTGGCGTCGATGCTGACCTCGCCGACGAACGTGATGCCGGTGCTGCGCGTGGCGAGCGCCGCTTGAAACAATTCGGCGGCCAGGCGGATGAACTCGTCGAGGTGCTCGGCGCTATTAAGCACCCGCGGTTTGGTGATCGTCAAGAGGCCGCCGACGAACTTGACCTGGATGTCGCGCGTGCCATAGACGGGCGGCGCGGAACCGAGTCGAGCGAGCTTCCAGATGCACGCTTGCACCTCGGCTGTGAGCATGTCGCGGACGGGCGCGGGGTGGTTCCCGCTGATATAGAACGAGCGGTCGAACTCGGGCGAGCCGATTTCGATGTCCTCCATGCCCCACAGGCGGCGAAACCCCGAGAGCGCGTCCTGCGGATAGACCTCCAGGCGAAACGCGGGATCGGGCCAGGTGATCGAAAACACCGTGTGCGTGCGGTTCTCGCCTTGCTGCACGTATTTGAGCAAGGCCGGATAGCCCTGAAATCGCAGGCGAATCTGGCCCCGCGAGAAGAACGACCCCGGCTCCAGCTTGCCGCGGAACCGCCGGGCAATCTCCTCCAGTGCCTTGGCGCGCTGCTGCGACTGGAGCAGGCTGAAGACGACGATCGCCACGATGATCGCGAAGAAAATCAGCGTAATGATGGGGGAGGCGTCACGCACAGGATTTGCTCGGTGCGCTGGCTGAATGATTCATTGTGCTGCCCATCGCATCCAGCGCCGCGTCATGCAGCTCCGCACAGAGCCGAATAAACCCCTCCAGCATAGTTTCGTCCAAAATGTGTGAAGGCTTGGCAACGGTGAGCAAGCCATCTTCGATGGTCAGACGAATGTCCGGATGGCGGAGCGGATTGGGGGCCAGCGGGGCCAGTTGCAACAGCGCCGTCTGAACGCGCGCCGAAAACAATCGTCGAATCTGTGGCTCGTCGTTGCCAGTGACAACGTACGAATCGTCCAAAAGCGGCGCTGCCAGTTCAACGGGCCGCGCTTGCAGCAGGCTCCAAATCCGGCCAACGACTCCCAGCTGACGCAGTTCGCACCGCAATTGTGGGTCGGTCCACGGCACTCGAAAAAGCGTCTCGGAGCCAGCCTTGCCCGTGCCAACAAATTCCACGACAGCCTCAAAGTTATCTAGCCGCAACTTGATCTCGGGCAGTACAAACCAACTCGTCTCCAAGTGCCCACCCACTCGCAGGGCCACGCGACGCAGGGGGCGACAGTACCACCGCGCGTGTATCCACAATTGAAGCAGCATGATTCCAAAGGACGCGCAGACTGCCACGATGAATAGCAAAATGATCATCGCCGTCACCTCGGCTTGGTCGGCTTGACGGCGCTGGAATGTCCGTCCCATTGCGGCGGACTAGCAAGCGGGGCCTCGCCCGGAGTGAAGAACATCCGCCCGCCGCAGCCATACGTCGAACAGCCGCCGCTGTATTCCCAGCATTCGCGATGGTGCGGCGTCTTGCAGCGGACGCAGAACACCACGTCCTGAGCCAGCCGCTCGCAACAGACGCTGCACATGGCATCGTCGATCACCTGGGCTTCGTCACCCGCAACGAACTCGATGCCGGCTGCCGCGGCAAGTTGCACCTGGTCGTTGAGCGTGCAGCACAGCTCGACAAACTGGGCCAGGTCACTGGCCCGCGGCGAATCCCACACCTTGCGGACCACGACCCACCCCGGCAACAGGCTGACGGCCGTGTCGCGGGGCAAGGGATGCAGCCAGATCCGATCGAGCGCCAGCCGCACCGCATCGGTCATCAGATGGCGGGCTTCGTCGTAATCGACCGCGGCGACCTGCCAGCGGGCGAATTGCGATCCCCAATCCAGCTCGACCTCGGTGAGGCCGGCCAGGCTAGGGACCAACGTGACGGTCGAAGGCCGCGACAGCATCTCGCAGCGGCAGCGGACCTCGCGCTGCTCGATCACCAGTTGCACGACGCTTTTGCCCGAGCGGCCCAGGCTATAACTCGACAGCCGGGCGTGGGCCGTGCCATACATAAGCCGCACCGACGGCTCGCTCAACCATCCGCCGCCGGTGTAGGCCCCGCGGAACTGGCGGGAGACATGGGCAAAAGCGTCGTTCCAACGCGTGGCGCGCGAGTGGACGGTGGTGGCGAAGAAGACGATGAGCGCCAGCGAGATTCCCAGCACCAGCACTGAGGCAACCAGACACTCCACTGCCACGGCCCTCGGCTTGCTGACAATTAGTTCCTCGACTTGATTCTGGGCTACTTGGGTTGCAAAGGCAACTGCGCCGCAGCACGAATGACGAATGTCGAAATCCGAATGACGAATCAATGACGAATGTCGAGATCCGAATGACGAATGATTTGGCAGGCATTCGTCATGCTAACTTTCGTCATTCATTCGTCATTTGGTTTTCGACATTCGACATTCCCCTCACTCGGGCCCGATGTAGATCACGTCGTCGTCGCCGCCGCGCCGCCGTCGCGGAATGGGCTGTCGCTGCGGCACGTTGGGGGTCGGCGTCGTTTCGTCGATGAACATCACCTCGCCGCCGGTCGCGGCCAATTGCACGCCGCGGCTGCCGCGCCGCTCATAGCGGACCACGTTCGACCCGCCCCCCGGCCCGCGGTCGCGCAAGCCGCGGCGATCGACCGGCAGGTCAAACTCGACCTGCTTATCGAACCAGTTTTTGGCCGAGTAATTCGTGGCCTTGTCGGCATTGACGAATTCGCCGCGGGCCACGTCCCACAGCCGCTCGACGACCAGCTCGATCGGCGTTTCGCGCGTCCAGACAATGCCGATATCAGCCAGATTCACAAACCCGCTGAACGACACGTTGGGATGCATGATCGGCGTGATCCAGCGGATGTCGGGCGGACACTGCGGATAGGCGTAGGGCATGCGCAAGTCGATCTGGTGAAGCTCGACCGGTGCGACCTCCGACTGGTTCGACGCATCGCGTCCGAGCCCCTTGCCCGTGAATGTGATCGTGTAGCGGTCCGGCGGCTGGCCGGTCACTTCCATCGAAAAAATCGTACTGGCCTGGTCGAGCGCCGCCAGAGAATCATGGTCGGCATGCAGGCGGTCTTCGCGAGGTGATTCGGACATGGAAGTAGGTGAGAGGGCAAGGCTCCTGCTGAGCCGAGGCTTTTGGTTTCAGGTTTTTGGGGGAGGGCAGGGTTCAGGGTTCAGGAATTGGGTGCTGTGGAGTTGGCGTCGTTGGGTGGTCCATGCCGATGGCTCGACTTCGGTTCATTATCGTTGGCAAGGGGTTGCCCGTCATCGATTTCATTCTTATCGGACAATAGTCTTCCTCCCCACCACACGCCGGCGACGAGAATCACCGCGGCCAGGATGCTGCCGCCCACATACCACCAGATCGAAAACCCCGGGCCGCCAGCCGTTTTCTCGTCGCTTCCGGCCACGGGAGCGAGGGGCTTGCGCTCGTATTTGGCGATGAGGGCGTCATTTTCCTTTCTGGCTGCGGCGAGCTTGCTCGTCAGGTCTTCGACCTGAATCTTGAGGTTGTCCCGCTGGCTCTCGGCCTTCAGCCTGTCCAGCCGCTGGGCACTAACGTCGCCTTCCAGCGCTCGGATTTGGGAATCGCGGGCGGTGACGTCTCGCTTGTATTGCTCCGTTTGGTCAAATTTCTCGGTCAGCCGCTCCGCAAACCCGCTGGGCGTGCCGCGCAGCTCCTGCAATAAACTGTCGGCGACATCAGTTCGCAGCCTGGCTTTCTCCAATTTGGACTCTGCATCCGCGCGCAGGGCGTTGGCCTCCTTGAGAGCGGCCAATTCCGATTCGGCGCCGGCCCCCCAACCAAGGCCCCGCGGATCGGCCATTTTCCAGGCGATCAGGGCCAACAGGCAAAACTGAAGACAGAGCATCCCCATCACCGCCGGGGCTTGCCAGGCGGGAGGCTGCGGTTGCGTCGGCTGGTGCAAATGGACGACCGGGGCGCCGTGGCTCCCGGCCGTAGCGCGCGTGGATGTAGCCGGCATAGCTCCGCTCAGCTCCCCTACATAGTGTTCGAGTTCCGCGGCCCGAAATCGGGACGCAGTGACAAAAAATCCGCCCGTCCGCCGCACCCGCTGGCTGGGATTTCCAGTCCACTGGAACATCCCCCGGTCGCCCCGGCACGGATCGATGACATACGCCAGATCGAGCGGCTTATTGAAGAAATTATCGCAAATGAACATGTCCATGCCCGACAGGAACACACCCCAATCGGGGTGGGTGTGGTACCAGCCGACCATTGCCAGCTCGGCGGGAAAATCGTCCCGCTCGCGGGTAATGGCCGACCAGGTGTCGTGCGTGAACGTGAACGAACCCTTGGTGCTTTCATAGTGCTGGGCCCGCAGGCTGTCCGTGACGACGATGAACGGCCGCCCGGCGTCGTCAGTGCAGGTCTGGCCCAATAGGACGCCGCCCAGCTCGACCGACGTGTCCGACAGGGCGTGGTCCTCCATGTCGGCCAGCACGTCCAGATCGACAAAGATCGGCAGGTCGCGATCATCCGGCGAGCCATACTCCGCCACCGCATAATGCTTGTTCCGATCCGGCCGCAGACTGGTCTGCGGGGACGCCTCCTCGACTTCACCGAATTGAATTTCGTCGTCCACTGGAAAGCCCTGACCAGTGGTCAAGGTGAATTGCCCAGGATCATCAATCGACCTGGCGGAAAGGCAGAATCATGCGGGCAGAATAATGACCCACTTGCCATTCCTTATATTATTCTGCCCCCATCATTCTGCTACTTTGGTTTGGCCGCCAGCGCCGCGGTGGGCGCGCATTTGGGCTGCACGCAATTGCTCCAAGACATCCTGGATTTGCTCATGAACTTCGCCCGTTTGGTGAATCACAAGCGAAAGGCTCCCTGGCATGACTTTCAAGTTGCCTGGTCCTCCGACGTCAACCCACGATTCAATCGCGACCGTCGAAGTGAGCGTATCAATCAGGGAGTCGAAGTCAGGGGTCGGCGCGGCGGCTCCTGGGTCGGCTGGAAGCACAATATCTTTGACGTCGTAGACTTTTGTCAGCAATGCCTCCGACTTTTTCTTATTTTGCCCGCCGGCATACCCTGCCTGCCATCCAAGGCGATAGCCCGTGAGCGCCCCTGCCACGCAAAGCGTGACGAATAGCAATGCGGCGATCGAGAAGCGCCAGTGTTGATTGGAAGACGCTGCATCGTTCATTGAAATCGTTCCAGCAAATTCGTCAGGAGTTTAGGACGGCAGTCCGATCCCCTGCCAGCAAAAACACGGCCTCCTTCTGATCGTCGCCAATCCGCACAATGTCATACGGCGGAATGCCCAGAGCTGCCAGCTTTTCCTTGGCCAGCGGCGTGCCCGCGTCGATCGAATGCTCCAGCCGCGGCTTGGCGGTCTGGCCGCAATCCGGACATTTGGCGTCGCCCGCCCCGACCAATTGCTGCGGCTGCATGACGCGGCGCGAGTTGCCGCAGGTGCAGTCGAGTGAGACGACCAGGTCGCGGTCGAGGCCGAGCGTCAGCTCCCTCTTGCCGCCGAAATGCGGGGCCGCGGCAGCAAACAGGTCGTCCGCAGTGGCGGCCGCTGCTGTCAGCGACAGCTCGATCGGCTCATCGTAGGTGTCGTGGCTCAGGCAATCGTCCTTCCGCTGATAGCCGGTCTTGTAGAAGTTGTTGGCCTGGCCGTTCCATACCAGGGCCATGCCGCTATCGACCGGCAGGCCGTGGATCAGCTTCAGAGCTTCCTGCACCTGGAGGCCGCCGATCATGCTGGCGATGGTTGGCGCGGTCGGCACCTTGCCGGCCATCAGGTCCTCGCGTTTGAGGAGCGGGCAGCTATAGCGCAGGTTGATGAGCCGATAGTCGTTCTCGGTCATCGCGCATTCATAGCAGGCCCCGTCGGGCGGGACGAAAACCTTGGCCACGCCGCTGATTTCCTGAATGCCGCCGTCGATCCAGGGGGTGCCAACTTTCCAGCACGAGCGATTGACCCAGAGGCGCGCCTCGCGATTGTCGAGGGCCCCGATCACCACATCGACCTCGCGAAACAACCCCAGGCCGATGTCGGTGATCACATTGCCGTGAATCGGCGTGATCTTCACGTCGGGGTTGATGTTGACCACTTCCTCGGCCGCGGCGATCGCTTTGCTTTTGCCGCAGTCTTCGTGGCGGAAGAGGACCGACCGCGTGAGGTTGCTGTCCTCAATCTCGTCCAGGTCAATGACCCAAATCCGGCCAACGCCCAATAGAGCCAGGTTCTTGAGCACTTCGTTGCCGATCGCCCCGGCGCCGACCACGAGCACTTTGGCCGCGCGGATCTTGTCCTGGTCCCACCAGCCGATGAGGCGCAGGCGCGAGTAGCGGTCGGAGTCGTCGATATAAAGGACGTCGCTGGACATGGATGTTCGATTCTCCGAGTTTCAAGTTTCAGGTTCCAGGTTTCAAGTTGCCGCAACTTGAAACCTGAAACTTGGAACATGAAACTCCCGCTGCACTCACAACTCTGCTGCGCATACAAACCCGCAGTCCCACACCTCTCCGCTGCGCCAGTGGAAGAAGCCGAATTCGCGCTTCCGCGGATCGACCACCAGGGCCACCTGCCACGGCTCGGCGAAGAAGTTTTTGTGGATAAAGAGGTCGTAACCGGATAGGAAAATGCCGAAGCCGGGGTGCGTATGCTGCCAGCCGACGAGCGTTTCGGTCGGAAAACTGCGTTCCGTTTCGCGAGTGAGCGTGGCCCAGGTTTCGTGCGTAAAGGTCAGTGAGGCCGAATTGCCCTGGGCCTGGAGCGCCGGATGAAAGTGCCGGATGACGACGTACTGCGGAGATTGGCCATAGACGCCGCCGAGCAGAAAGCCGCCTCGTTCACGCGTCAAATCCAGCTCGGAGTATTCCAGCATTTCCTCCAGGACGGCCTCGCGAATCACCACCACCGGCCCGTCTTTATAGACCGTCCCCACCTGCCGCGGCGATTTGAGCCGGGAGAAGGAGAAGGTGTCGGTGGTGGCAGGGGCGGACATTGTTGTAGTTGTAGGGTGCATGAGCAACGCGAAATGCACCACCGCAAAGAGTTCAGAGTTCAGGGTTCAGGGTTCGGGCCGGGTGGGGTCGCCGAAGGAGATCTCGGGCCAGGGCGATTACGCCCCCCGTTGCAGCGCCCTGGAGGCTAAAGTGCAACGCAGCAATCCCTACGATCAATACAAAGACACCGAGGCTACCCAATGCCACCTCCAGAGTTCCCCATGGCTGGGCACGAACCATTGCGTAGCGCGGGTCGCCATTTGCAAGTCGCACGAGCGGCTGGATAGATGTCGGTATGAAGGCCACAACCCAGAAAAGGAAGCCAAACAGCGCGCCGTAAATCGCGCCGTGAAACACCGCCCAAAGAACGGGCAGCTGCCTGCGATCCAGCGAGTCCCGGGACCACCAGACGAACAAGGCCGTGTAGCAGACCGCGGCGAGCAGCATGCCGACAAACAGAGCAAAATTGCCGTTTGGGCCGAGTCGGGCGTACAAAGCCCCCAAACACAAGGGTACAAGGAGAAGCTGCCACCAAAAGAGCGTCCTCAGGCTAAAACGAAATCGCTTTGCCGGTTTGCTGGTTTCAGTTGGTGGCATGCCGCGCATGAGGGCTTAGCGTTCAGGGTTTGACGGTCTCACGATTCGTGCGTGTGGGATGAAGTCACGAACGATCCCGACGACACTTCCAACAGTTGCGCCGATCAGTGCATAGCAGAGTGCGACCGTTGCCAAATTGAGAATTGGGGACGAATACAGTGTCGTTAGCAAATTCGATGACCTGAGCTGTTGCCACAGCGCTGGTAACGAGAACAACAGCCATAATGGGACAGCGAGCAACGCCCCGCGAGCCGCTGCAGACAAGACGGGAAACCGGCTGGTTGTGTCGCGATGGCTGGTGAATGCGATCCAGGCAGTGATAAACAAGTTCGGCACAAGAAGAAACATCACGCCGTGAATGTACGGGACTGGCTGTGGAAATCTTATGGTCGTCGGATAAACGCAAAACCAGGCGATCGCCAGGGCTAAGGCGACCGCCCACCACAGCAGCATGAATAACCACAGGCGTAACCGACTGTGTGTCGCAATGGTCTGTGGAGTGCCGTGCATTTGTCAGCGCCCTCGCCGCCGCTTCGGGTTGGTATTGGCTACTCAATAAACACGATCCCTCCCTCTTCGCGAGCCTGCGCGGGAACCGTCGCCGGCCGCGGGAGGCTGGGCCCGTCATCGAGGAAAATCACCTCGGGTTCGACGGGCGGCGGGACTGGGCGCGGTGCGGGTTCAGTTCGCACGGGCGGTGTCCCGGCGGACGATCGTCCCCGCCGGTTGCCGGCGGAGCTTTCTTTCTTGACTTTGCCTTTGAACTTAGGCGCGTCGGCGACGATGTCGGCTGCGATCGGTTCGGCATAGCCCGCCTTGCGGTCGCGCAAGGGGCGCGGATCCAGCGGCAGCCGGTAGTGAATCTGATTCTTGATCCAGCCGGCCGCCTCGCGGTTGTAGGGGCTGGTTTCGTCGTAGTTCTCGTAGCGGATCATGTCCCAGAGCATCACGCATAGCTCGTCCAGCGTGAGGCTGGGAACCCAATACGTTCCGTATCCACCCAGGCAGACGACCCCGCTGGCCGAAATGTTGGGGTGGAAAATCGGCGACTTCCAGGCCAATTCGGGCATCATCCGCGGATAGGCCGCCCCGAGGCGAATATGCACTTCGTGCAGATTCTGAAGCTGCACGTCCCCCAACATGTCCGATTTAAAGAGCCCGCGGCCCGCGAACCGAATGACATACAACTCGGGCGGATCGCCGTGTGCGTTGAATGAAAAGATCGAACTTTCGTTTGCCAGGGACTGTAGTGCCTTGTGATCGCTCCGCAACCGGCGGAGACGAGGGGATTGACGCATGGGCGTGGTACCTTCTTGTCCGGGACCGGGTCAGTTGGCAGTCCAAAGTCCAAAGTCCCAGGTCCAAAGTCAAGATGCGGTCAATTCGACATTGGACATTGGACTTTGGACCAGGCGGCTAGCCGGCGACGATCTCCGGATAGACGATCAAATGGTGGCCGTCCTGGACGCCCGATGCCGGCAGCGTGTCGTCCTCACGCAGCCGCTTGCCTCCCTCTTTGTGGTCGAGGCTGTAGCTCATGGGCTGGCCGTCGGGGCCCATCACCGGAAGGTTCATCTTGGTGATGATGTTAGGCAGGATTCGCTTGACCGATACGGTATCGGCGATCACCGCCTCGACGCTTTTGGCGCCGGTTTGATCGAGGAATGTGACCCGTGTTCCTTTGCGTTCTTCACCGGCCGACATGACAGTAGCTCCCTCGTGGCTTGCCAATGCGTGGATTCCAGTCGCCCCCAGCAGCGAAAGGACGCCGCCGAAAGACACAGCGAGCGCTGGACCATGCGCAGGATCGACAAGGTATTCGTCCGCTCGGGACCAATCTTAAGTGACGCTGGGCCGAATTCCTAGTCAGAGGGGGAGAATGCCGTCCCCGTGCTAGTCCTGCTCGCCGTTTCGTCCCCATTGACGCTGGAAGTCGAGATACATCCGCGCGTTGCCGTTGCGGGCCAATTCGCGGAGCGTCGTCAATTCCTCCAACCGCAATAGCTCCGGATGTTTTCCATAAATGGCGGCTGATTTCGCCCGCTGCTCCAGCGCCTCGGTTTCAGCCGCAGCGGTCAGGCGGGTGCGCTCGCCGGCCGACTGCGCCTTGAGGCGGTCGCCTTCCGCTTCGGCCTCGGCAGCGAGGCGCTGTCCTTCGGCCCGCGACTGGGCATCGATCCGCTGCACCTCGGCCTTGGTGCGGGCCTCGACCAGCTGGGCCTGACTCATCC
>JAKEHX010000495.1 GCA_022614795.1 Planctomycetaceae bacterium
ATTGATGGGGGGCCACGGCGACACGATGGTTCCCATGCCCAGCTGCACGAGCGTGGGGGGCATTCCGGTTCGGCGGCTAATGTCGGATGAGAAGCTGAGCGCGATCGTCGATCGGGCCCGCAACGGAGGCGCCGAAATTGTTTCGCTGCTCAAGACGGGCAGCGCCTACTACGCTCCCGCCGCGGCGACAGCGCAGATGGTGGAAGCGATCGTCCGCGACAAGAAACGCCTTGTCCCCTGTGCCGCGTATTGCGACAAGGAGTATGGCGTCGGCGGATACTACGTCGGCGTGCCGGTGATTCTGGGCGCGCGCG
Organism: Planctomycetaceae bacterium; assembly: GCA_022614795.1. GTDB lineage: Bacteria > Planctomycetota > Planctomycetia > Pirellulales > Pirellulaceae > CAYLLN01. The sequence goes on from JAKEHX010000495.1 coordinate 315, forward strand.
GCGTCGAGAAGGTGGTCGAGCTCCAGCTGGACCCAGAGGAGCGGGCCGCCTTCGACAACAGCGTGAGCGCGGTGAAGTCGCTTGTCAAGTCGATGAACGATCTTCTCGCCAAGGCCTAGCGCCCTTCCGCTAGCATCCGAACTCGCTCTGACGTTGACAGTCCCTTGTCGCCGACGTACAACTCCCCCGTTCGCAAAGCATCTCGGGCCGCTCGCCATTCGAGAGCGCGTTTCGAGAACGAGCGCCTCCGGCAGGATGCCGCTCGTCACGTGGGCTCCAGATTCACGCGACGGAGCGGCCGCAAACCTGAAAACGGAACCCGCTGCTTGGCCGCTACCTTATCCACTCCGCGGTCGATCGAATCGAGCGAGTTGCCCAGCCGCACTGGGTGCGGGCAACGGCTCAACCTTCCGCCCCTTGCGGGCAATCGTGGTGCGTCGTCCCTCGCGCTGGAGGTCGATTGCGCCGCGCGGCGGACGCCCGTCCGCTCCCACCATTCCTTCCTGAAGAGCCTCAACCGTCATGAACCGCCTGTTCGCCCCCGCCGTGCCTCCCGCCGCCACGACCACCAAACCGCCGCCGACGCAGCATCGCCGCGTTGACGCCGCCCGCGTCCGCAAGCCCGCAGCCGCCGGCGACACAGTGTCGTACTTCGCACCCGAGGGGTACGAAGCGAATTACTCCTATCCGCTAATCGTCTGGCTGCACCACGCCGGCGGCAACGAGCGGCAACTCGCCCGGGTGATCCCCCTGGTGAGCACGCGCAATTATGTCGGCTTGGGAGTGCGCGGGCCGGTTGCGGTTGAAGGGAGCGGCTACGCGTGGCCGCAAACGGCCCAGAGTATCGCTGCCGCCGAGGAGCGAGTCGCACAGGCCGTTGCCAACGCCCGCCAGCGATTCAACATTCACGGCTCGCGCATCTTTCTGGCGGGCTTTCAATCGGGGGGCACGATGGCCCTGCGGATTGCCCTGCGCAATCCGGAGCGGTTTGCCGGGGCCGTGTCGATCGGCGGTGCGTTCCCCGAGGGGCAAATGCCGCTGGCCAGGCTTGCGCAGCTTCGCAAGTTCCCGCTGCTGTTGGCGCACTGCCGCGACTCGCAGACATACCCCATCGACCGCGTTTGCCAGGAGCTGAAGCTGTTCCATGCCGCGGCCATGTGCGTCACGCTCCGGCAGTATCCGTGCGAAGACGAATTGACGACGCAGATGCTGAGCGATCTCGACCGCTGGCTGATGGAGCAGGTGACCGGCGTTGCGGCGTCGGAAGCAGCCGATGCGACCCAGATCGAGCGCGATTGGAACTGACGACTGGTCATGGCCGACGAGCAACTCCGCAAAGCCGCGATCTTGCTGCTGAGCCTGCCCGACGAGCAGGCGGCCTTGTTGCTGGCGAAGCTCACCCCCAAGCAGGTCGAGACGGTTTCGGCCGAGATGGCCAGGCTGGGTCAGCCAGGGAGCGATGAGCAGCAAGCGGTCATGCATGAGTTCGTCGCAGCCGGTCCCCTGCCCTTCCGCGAATTGACGAGCGTCGATCCAGAGGACCTGTTGGTCTTCATCCAGGGCGAGCATCCACAGACGATCGCGCTCATCCTGTCGCACGTGCCCCGGGCCTATGCAGCCCGGATCATCCAGAGCTTGCCCGCCGAGATCGCTTGGGAGGTCATTCGCCGCCTGGCCGATTTGAGGCCGTCCAGCCCCGAGGCGGTTCAGGAGGTCGAGCGCGTCTTGGCGGACCGAATCGCGAACCTGCCACAGCAGGCATCGAGGAAGACCGGGGGCGCGAGCAGTGTGATGGAAATCTTGAGCACTGTTGACGACACCACCGAGCGGGCGCTGCTCGAGTCGCTGGCCCAAGCTGACCCGGCGCTCGTGGAAAAAATTCGCTGGCAACTGCTGGCGGGCGAGGGACCGCGCAAGGCGGCGTAGAGGCGATTGCGGATTGCAGATTTCGGATTGGAGTGCGGCAGGCTACGCCGCGCGGCGGCCCAGTTGGGCGAAGTGAGTCTCGACCGTCGCGATCTCCGCCTCGGTCTGGCGATAGAGCCGATAGACAAGCCGGTCGATGCGGGCGTCTTCCTCGTTGGACAACCGTCTCGCTGGTCCAAGTTTCACCAGCGCGACGCTTGTCTTACGGGGAAGTGCAATCGGAAGCTGTGCGAGCTGCCCCTTGTTGATTGCCACGTAACCGCCGGCCAGCCGCTTGGCGGCGAAACGCGTGCGAAAGAGAAACGACAGCAGCTTCGAGTTGAGCAGGGCCAGCAGATAGTGCGGATCGATCTGCCACTCGCTCAAGGCAAAGACCTGCACGCCCAGGGCCAGACCGCGCTCGTCCCAGGCCGCTTCGAGCCGCTGTGAGAGGCCGGCGACGACGATCTTCTCTCCGGCGAACAGCCGCCGCTGCCGGTCGGTCAATGCGGGCGAATCAAGCGGCAGCTTGGGGCGCTGGTAGAGCTTGCCCAGGAATCGGACGTTGCCGCGCGTGATCTCGTAGCGGTCGATGTTGCCGCTGGTGATGAAGTCGGCGACATGCGCGCTGTAGGGAACGCCCTCTGTGGCGTTCCGCAGTGCGTCGGCCACCCGCCGCGCCGAATAGCCCGGCGTGCCGCAGGAAATGACCGCCAATTCGCCGAGCGGCCTCGTCTTGACCCGCGATTCAACGTCGAGGGGCGCGGCGAAGCTGATTGCGGCAGGCGACAGCATCCGCTGCGAGATCGCCGCAGATTTTCCATGCAGTCGATGCTGCACGGCGTGCGATTTGGCCGGCGCTCGCCTAGTAAACACGAGCAGGTGCGGATAGACGTTGGCACCGGCGAAGACGCGCTCGGCGGACAAATCGACCACATGCTGGATCGTCGTCTCGGCGAGGAGCAGCTCGCGCAAGGGGCGGGCGTAGTCGAGCGTGGCCCATTTATTCGGGATCACCAGGCCGCAGCGGCCGCCGGGTGAGAGCAATTCCAGAGCCCGCTCGATGAACGGTACATAGAGATCGAAATTGCCGCGGGCGGTGCGGAATCGGTGGCGAAGCCGCTCAATCTGGGCTGCGGGCACGCTTTTTGCCAACTGGCGAATGTTAACGTACGGGGGATTGCCAACAATTGCGTCAAACGGGGCGAGCCGATCGAGGCGGCGGTCGAAAAGGGCGTCGCCTTGCCAGATTGTCGCGAACGATAGTGTAGCGCGTGCGATTCTCACCGCCTGCGGATCGCTGTCCACGCCAAAGAGTTCGAGCGCACGGCGCCCGCGCCACTGGGCCGATGCCGCCGCGAGCATCGCCCCCGCGCCACAAGCGGGGTCGAGGATGCGGAGAGCCTTTGGCGAGGAGGCCTCGCTGACGCTTCGGGTTAGTAAACCGTCGAGCGTCAGGCGGACCAGCTCGCGGACGATCTCGGGCGGCGTGTAATAGATGCCTCGGGCCCGGCGCTGGGCGCGCGGCAATGGCGGCTGGTTTCGCGCCGGTTCCATCCGGCGGCTGGCGGGGCGGCCCATCGAGCGATCGTCCTTGATTCGCGGGGCGGGAATCGTAGGGCGAGGCCGAGCGAATCGCAACGGCAAACGGCGTGCTAGCAGCGGGGCCGCGGATGAACGCGGATGACGCGGATCAGACCAGTTTGTTGGGTTGGCCCCGCAGCGACTCGGCCGCCGCCTCGCCGCTGTGGATGCAGAAAGGGATGCCGACGCCGCGATAGGCGTTTCCGCAGAGGGCGAAATTCGGCAGGGTCGCGGCCCGCTCCTCGATCTGCCGCACCAGATCCAAATGGCCCACATGATATTGCGGCATCATGCTCGGCCACCGCGCGACCTCGAAAAACTCCGGCTCGCCGGAAAGACCGACCAGCTCGCGCAGCTCCGCCAGGACGATCCGGCGGATGTCTTCGTCAGGGAGCGTCGCCAATTCCGGCTGCAAGGCGCCGCCGATGAATATTCGCAACAGCAGCTTGCCTTCCGGAGCGCGGCCGGGGAACTTCATGCTCGCCAGGCTGCCGGCGATGATCTGCCGCCGCTCGATGGCTGGCACGACAAACCCGAAGCCGGCGAGCGGCTTGGCGAGCTGATCGCGGCGGATGCCGAGCATGGCGACCGAGCAGCCGGCGTATTCGACTCGGCCGATGAGTTCGGCCAGTTGTGGATCGACACTTGTGAGCAGCCGCGAGCTGACCGGTCCGGGAGCGGCGAGGATGAGATCGTCGAATCGCGGTTCGAAAGACTCGCCCTGGATTTGCACGATCCAGCCGCTGCCCGGCTCCGTGAGGCCGGCGGGACGTACGCTTTCGACACGTGCATTCAAGCGCACGACTTCCGGCGGCAGGCGCGCGGCGAGCGCCTCGACCAGACGTTGCATGCCGCTCTGCGGCGCGAGAAATAATCCATACCGCGCGCCGCTGCTGATTTCGGTTGGATCTACCCTATTGGGAGGCTTACGCCTCCCGCTCGCCTGCTGCAATCGCATCCCGCGGATCAAGCTGCCGTACTTCCGCTCCATCTCGACAAACTGCGGCAGCGTCGCCTGGACCGAGAGCTTCGCCGGGTCGGCCGTATAAATGCCTCCGATCAGCGGCTGCACGAGGCGGTCGAAGGCCTGGCGGCCAAAGCGGCGGACCACGAACGATTCGAGGCTTTCGTCCGCGCCGTCTTTCTTCGCCGCGACAAAGTACTCCCACGCCAGCCGCAACTTGCCGCGAAGACTGAGAAGAGGCGTCGTCACTATCGGCCAGAGGCGGGCCGGGCTCATCAGCGTGAAACCGTCGGGCACGGGCACGAGGCGGCCGCGGCGGACGACGTAGGCCCGGCGGAAGCGCTGGTCCGTCTCGACAAGCTCGTCGGCGATGCCGATCCGCCGGCACAGGTTCATAGCCCACGGCTCGCGGGTCGTGAACATGTCGGCCGAGCGCTCGATCAGCCAGCCTGCGCGGCTGCGGTCGGTCTGAAGTACGCCGCCGAGCCGATCGCTGGCCTCCAGCAGCGTGATTTCGGCAGCCGGATCGATCTCCCGCAGGCGATGAGCCGCCGCCATTCCGGAGATTCCGCCGCCGATGATGGCAACGCGGCGCGGGAGGGAGCCGGGCGGGGGCATAATTGGCTAGTGTAGCATGGAGTGGTCGGAGATTCGGAGAGATGGAGCGAAGGAGCGAAGGAGAGACAGAGGGACAGGGAGCACGCCATCCCTCTGTCCCTCCGTCGCTCTGTCTCTCCTTCCCTCCTTCCCTCCGTCATTTGGCCGTTCCCCGCCATGTTTTGTAACTGGCCGTAACAAAACACCTCCTGCCCCGTCGTATCTCTGGAGGCCGGCAGTCAGCAAGGATTGACCATGAGTGACGGGCCAACGCGTGCCATTTCAGACAGCCCCGCGGAATTGCGGCGGCGGTGGGTGCTGGAGGCTCTCGGCGAGTACGAGGGCCGCCTGATGCGCTACGCCCTGCGCCTGTTGGGCGATGCCGATCTGGCCCGCGATGCCGTGCAGCATGCGTTTCTGAAGCTGTGCGGCCAGTTGGTAGGTCCCGACGGCCCGGCGGGACTTGGGCTCTGTTCGGGCGTGGCATCGCTGACCGAAGCCCCGCCCGGCGGTCGGAGCCTACATAATCGCCTGGCTGCCTGGCTATTTACCGTTTGCCGCAATCGGGCAACCGACCTGCTCCGGACGCACGCCCGCGAGCGGCAGGCCGAGGTTGATCCGGGTGATCATGTGACGGACTCTGGCGCCGATCCCGCTTGCCGCGCGGAGGAGGCCGACCTGCACGAGCTATTGCGGCGTTTGATCCGCCGGCTGCCGCTCAGCCAGCGGGAGGCGATTGATTTATGGGCCGAGGGCTTCACGTATGCCGAGATTGCCCGAATTGTGGAGCGGCATGAGGGGCACGTGCGGGTGCTGGTGCACCGGGGGCTGAAGGCCCTCCGCGAAGAGTCGCAGGTGCGTGAGCTATTGGAAGTATGTCCCGCCGGCCCGGTGGGACACACTCGGTCCCAAGCTCCGCTTGGGACCACACGCGTCGAAGCTCCGCTTCGCTGACTGGGAAACTGACTGAGCAACTGACAGGAAGCAGAGCTTCCAGACTTGAGTTCCCAAGCAGAGCTTGGGAACGAGAACGGAAAAACGCACCGAGACAAAACCAGGGGTTACGCCATGTCCAAATACAACGGCGATCGCCAGGCGTCGGATATTCAGCCGGAACTACTCACGGCCTATGCCTTGGGTCAACTGCACGGCGAAGAGCTGGCTACGGTCAAGGCCGCGCTGGAGGCAGGCCACGAAGCGGGCGGTTCAGTTCCGCAATCCGAAGTCCGCCAGGTGCAAGCCCTGGCCGAGGCGATAACCGCTGCCCGCAGCACCGAGCCGCTGCCGGGGCTCTCGGTCGAGCTGCGCGCGGCAATCGAATCCAAACTGGCGCAGATGGCGACCGTTGACAAGGTCGAGCCGGCCGCGAGCCAGCGGCGCTGGCGGCGGCCGACCGTGGTCGAGTGCGTGGTCATCGGCGGCGTCGGCGTGCTCTTGCTCGCCTTGTGCTTGCCCGCCGTGCAATCCGCACGCGAGGCTTCGCGGCGGGCGCAAGCTCGGAACGATCTGAGGCAACTGGGGCTGGCGCTGCGCGAAGAGGAGGCTTCGCGTACTGCGGCGATATCGGCGCTGGTGGAGAAAGCATTTGAAGGCGAAATCCAAGATCTCTATGGCACTCAAAATGGCGTTAACGATTCATCGTCACCGAGTGATACAACGGGCGATTACGTGACGCCGCAGTTCAGGCGGCAGGTGATTACGGAGCTGCCGCACAACTCGGGCCTGGGCTCGCCGACTACGGCCCCGGCTGATCCAGCGGGAACCTCAGCAACTTATAAGGTCGTGCCAGATGGCGGGACGGTGACGCTGGGCGGCGGACGACCTGGGCCCCAGGTGACTACTGGTCCCGGCGGCACGGCGGGCTATGGCGGGCCGGGAGCCATGGCCGGCAGCGGACAAGCGGGCGGCTATCCCGGTACTCAGGCTCGCGGTTCCGGGGGCTACGGCTATGGTAGTGCGGGAAGCTTTTCTGGCGACGCGATCGGTGGCGGCAAGTTTGCGCCGAGCATTGCCAATAATGCCGTGCCGGTAACGGAGTCGGCGCCGGCGGCGGCGGCCGCCGAGTTGGCGAAGATCAATGAAGAACTTCACATAGCAAGAGCTCACGGCGCAGGGTCGCAACGAACGGCCGACGGCGGCGAGACTGAAAATCGCAAATACAAGTTCTTTTTCGACCCCGCCGCGCAGGGCCAAACCGAGGCCAAACTCGGCGAACAAGGCGAGCGCCTCAGCCAGGACCAGTACAACCTTGCCTTTCGCATGCGGGCGGAGCAGAAGAGCCGGGAGTTCTACTACGGCGATCGCGTCGGCAACGAGCAATACGAACGAATCGTCGAAAACGCGTTCCTCTCGCCGCTGGCCGATCCCCTTTCGACCTTCTCGATCGACGTCGATACCGCGTCGTATGCCAACGTGCGGCGGTTTTTGAGCGAGGGCCGCCTGCCGCCGCCGAGTGCCGTGCGGATCGAGGAGCTGGTCAACTACTTCACCTACAGCTACCCGCAGCCGAGCGGCCGCGAGCCCTTCTCGGTGAACATGGAAGCGGCCGAGTGCCCGTGGAACGCCGGGCATCTCTTGCTCCGCGTCGGCCTGAAGGGGAAAGAGGTCCACCGCTCCGAGCGGCCGCCGAGCAACCTGACGTTCCTGCTCGACGTGTCGGGCTCGATGGCCGACGCCAACAAGCTGCCGCTACTCAAGACGACGCTGATGATGTTCGTCGCCGAGCTGTCCGAGAACGACCGGGTCTCGATCGTGACCTACGCGGGCGAGGCGGGCCTGCGCCTGCCGCCGACGCGCGGGCACGAGAAAGAGAAGATCATGGCGGCGATCGATTCGCTCTCGGCCGGCGGCTCGACGCACGGCAGTGCGGGAATTCAGCTGGCCTATGAACAGGCCGGGCAATATTTCCTCAAGGAAGGCACCAACCGCGTGATCCTGGCGACCGACGGCGACCTGAACGTCGGAGTGACCAGCGACGACGCCCTGGTCGAGCTGATCAAGGAGAAGGCGGCCGGCGGCACGTTCCTCACGGTTCTGGGCTTCGGCACGGGCAATCTCAAGGACGGCAAACTGGAAAAGCTGGCCGACAACGGCAACGGCGTCTATGCCTACATCGACAGCATGCGCGAGGGGCGAAAGGTCCTCGTCGAGCAGATGAGCGGGAACCTCGTGACGATCGCCAAGGACGTGAAGATTCAGATCGAGTTCAACCCGGCACAAGTTGCTTCCTATCGGCTGCTGGGCTACGAAAACCGCGTCCTGGCGGCGGCTGATTTTAGCAACGACCGTAAGGACGCCGGCGAAATCGGCGCCGGGCACACGGTGACGGCCTTATACGAGCTGGTGCCGGTGGGAACCAATGAGATTCCCGAGCAGCGGCGAAAGTATGAGGCCTTGAAGTATCAGGCCGACCGCTTGCAGCCGCAGCGCGAGACGCCGCCTGGAGCCAATCGTGCGCTTACCGACGCCGCCGCAAGCGGCGAACTCTTGACGCTCAAGCTCCGCTACAAGGAACCTGACGGCGTCGAGAGCCGGCTGGTTGAGTTTCCGCTGAAGGAGCGCGGCGGGCAGTTCCACGCGGCCTCGAAAGACCTCCAGTTTGCCGCAGCCGTGGCCAGCTTCGGCATGATCCTCCGCAGCAGCGAGCACCGGGGTTCGGGCAATTTGCCCGCCGTCGCCGAAATCGCCGGCGGAGCGATCGGCGCCGACCCCAGCGGCTACCGGGCCGAGTTCGTCGATCTGGTCCGCAAGGCGCAGTCGCTGGGGGCGAAATAAACGCTCTTGGCCGGGACCAAACTTGGTCCCGGTAGCAGTTGCCTACGGCGCGATTTCTGGCTCAGAATCTTTCAGCTTCTTGAAGCGAAGGCGGTCGCCACGCACCTTGCCAAGCAATTCAAATTGATCCAGTGTCGTCTGTTGGACTTCGTAGGTATCGTTTGGTCTGGCGAGAACATAGCGGTTGATCGTCCACCCGATACTGGGATGGTCAGAGCGATCGAATATTGCTAGTTCGCTTCCGGACACCGCCCAATCAAAGTATTGAGGTGCCCGCACACTTTTCTTCGAGCGCGATGTTGCCGTCCCATCGGCGCGAAACTCCAGCACTACGCCGTTTTCTCCAGCCCAGGTTCCGACCAGGCTGTTCCGCAGGGCGATATTGATCGGTCCCGCGGGTCGGCGAACGCTAGCGATGAATAGACCCATCAAGGCCAGCGCTGAGAGTGTGACAAGAAGCACGCTGGCGATAAGCAGACGCGCAACCAGCCGCGACTTCTTCGGTTCAGACATACTGACGATTGTTTGCACCGTGACACCGCTGAGTCAATCTTGAGGGAATAACTCTCTCGGCCGCAGCCGAATCCCCGAGCAGTCCTCGTCACTGCTCGCCCTACGGAGCCTCGGCCATGAGCGACCAGGCAGCTTCGCCAGATCGCGCTGCGCGCATCGCCGAGTCGGTCAAGGCGGTGGTCATCGCTGCCGGCACGCAGTCGTGGCTGGCCAGTCTGGCGATTCACCTGGGGCTGATGGTCGTGCTGGCGCTGGTCCTCGGAACGATTCAGGTCGCGCGAGTGATCCACAATGCGGCGCAGTTTGAAGCGGTCGAGGAGGCGACGCTGGCAGTCACGAGCATCGAGCCGATTGTGCTGATTGAGCCAATCTACGAGCCGACGATCATCATTTTGGATTCCCTGGCCGCCGAACCTCCCGCGACCGATCCGCTGAGCACGAGCCTGAGCGAGTCGCTGGAAGCGATCGGCCAGCCGGGCGGCAGCGGGCTGCCCGACGCGCCGCTGGGGAGTTTGGACATCCCGGCCAACGGGATTGGACCGCTGATTCGCAGCGCGCTATCCACAGGTCCAGGCAGCGGTGCGCCGGCCAGCGGCATCGCTTCTCCCTATTCGCCTCGCAAAGGAGGCCCTAAAGTAGGTGCCACCGAGCCCAGTGAACAGGCCGTCGCCGCCGCCCTCAACTGGCTGGCCCGTCATCAAAACTCCGACGGCAGCTGGAGCCTCAACCACACGCCGCGCTGCAAGAGCGGCTTCTGCTCAGGCCCCGGCCAGGCGCAGTCCGACGCGGCCGCCACCGCGCTGGGCCTCTTGCCGCTATTGGCCGCCGGGCAGACGCATCAGAGCGAAGGGCCCTACAAGAAGACCGTCAGCGGCGGCATCAACTGGCTGCTGAAGAATCAAAAGCCCAGCGGAGACTTGTCCGCGGGCGCGCACCAGATGTATGCCCATGGCCTGGCCACGATTGCCTTGTGCGAGGCGTACGGCATGACCCAGGATTCGCGCGTCGGCCCCGCGGCCCAGGCGGCGATACGCTTCATCGAGTCAGGACAGAACGGCCAGGGAAGCTGGCGCTACATCCACGGCTCGGACGACAGCGATACCTCGGTCTTCGGCTGGCAGGTGATGGCCCTCAAGAGCGGGCAGATGGCAGGCCTCAAAGTGAATCCCGCGTCGCTCGACGGCTCCCAGCGATATCTGAAACTCTGCGCCAGCGGCAAGTACGGCAGCGAGTTCAGCTATTCGCCGGGCGGCCGCGCGACGAGCACGATGACGTCGGTGGGCCTGTTGACCTCGCAGTATCTCGGCGCGCGGCGGAGCGACCCGGTAGTCCTCGGCGGCATTGAGTATCTGACCAAACACCCGCCGCAACTCAACGACCGCAACACGTATTACTGGTACTACGCCACGCAGGCGATGCACAACGTCCCCGGTCCCGAATGGGACGCCTGGAACCGCCAGATGCGGCGGATCCTGACCGACACGCAAGAACGCAGCGGCTGCTCCGCCGGAAGCTGGGACCCGGCCAAACCGTTCGATGACCCCTGGGGCAGCCAAGGGGGCCGGCTGATGGTGACGAGTCTCTCGTGCCTGACGCTGGAGGTTTATTACCGGTATCTGCCGCTGTACACGCTCGACCAATAGCCAGGACCAAACCTGGCCCCGTGGTGAACAAGGCGGCGATACGAAGCGCAGACGGGTCTATAAAGCTCTTCGGCAAATTGCTTGTGGCCGGCTGCTCGGCTACTGTGGATTTGGATGCTCGGCTCGTTGCCGCTGCTCCAAGTCGTTGAGTGCTGGGATGGAGACATCTGTCGTGTGGATCGGTGAGAATCGAGTCCGCTTTTGGCTGACCGCCGGCCTGTTGGTGCTGATTGGACTTGCGGCTTACCGGATCGGGCTGAATTTCTGGGGAATGTACCACCGGCGCGCCGTCGATGTCGCTTTGTCCCGCCGCGATTTTGCGCATGCCCGAATCGAACTGGCCAAATGCCTGTGGATCTGGCCCAAGCAGCCGGAACTCCAATTGCAGTTGGCCCGTCTGGCGCGCCGTCAGAACCTGCTTGACGAGGCCCGTCAGCACCTGCGGCATTGCAATTCCGACGGCGAACTAGCCGTCGTGATCGGGTTGGAGCAATGTCTGCTCGAGATTCAAACGGGAGAGTTCGGGAATTCCGCACAGCTCGACCAATACGCCAGAGAGCATCCCGAATTCCCCGAGGCAATGCTGATCGAAGAAGCTCAAATCAAGGGGAGCCTGGCAATGCTCGACCTGCCGCGGGCCCGCGCTTATCTCGCCACGTGGCAAGAGCGACGGACCGCCACACCAGATCAGGTGCAAGGACTTCTCTGGCAGGC
>JAKEHX010000496.1 GCA_022614795.1 Planctomycetaceae bacterium
ATTCCGCCTCAGGAACGCTTCGAAGGAAGGGACGCGGCGCGTCGATGGTCCTGTCTATCCTCGGATCGGCTTTGTCGAGGTGCTTGAGGCGGCCAAGAAGAGCGAGCATTGGCGGACTCCGCTGGAAGCCGATGCCCCTCAGCTCGCGGCGGCAACTATCCGCGCGACCAGCGTCACTGTACCGATCGACCTGAGCGGGCCGGCCGGTCGTGGCCTGCGCGGCCGCGGCGTCGCCGCCGGATTCTGGTTCAATATCGGCGGCGTCTCGAGCTGCTCCGCCAGCGTCAGCGATGACGGCAGCGTAACGCTCGTTGAGGGCTCGACCGACATCGGCGGCACGCGGACGAGCGTCGCCATGCAACTGGCCGAAACGCTGGGCATTCCCGCTGATGAGGTGCGGCCGCAGGTCGCCGACACCGACTCGGTCGGCTATACGTTCCTCACCGGCGGCAGCCGCGTGACCTTTGCCACGGGCCTGGCGGCTTATAAGCTCGGCCTCGATTTGCAAGAGCAGATGAAAGACCGGGCCGCGCGCCTCTGGAACTGCGAGCCGGCCGATGTGAAAGTCGATGGGGGCGTTTACAGCCACAATGGCGAGCAACTTACCTTCAAGGAGCTGGCCGGCAAGATTGCCGCCAAAAGCCTGGAGCCGGTGGTTGGCCGGGCGAGCGTGGCCCCGGAAGGCTCGACCAATGGCTTTGGCGTGCACATTGCCGACGTCGAGGTCGATCCCGAAACCGGCAAGGTCACGATCCTCCGCTACACCGCGGTGCAGGATGCTGGCAAGGCCGTTCATCCGAGTTATGTCGAAGGGCAGATGCAGGGTGGCGCGGTCCAGGGGATCGGCTGGGCCCTGAACGAGGAATACTGGTTCGACGACCAGAACCGGATGCGGAACGCCAGTTTCCTCGATTACCGCATGCCGACGAGCCTCGACGTGCCAATGATCGAGACGATCATCGTCGAGGTTCCGAACCCGTCCCACCCGTTCGGCGTGCGCGGCGTGGGCGAAACGCCGATCGTCCCGCCCCCCGCGGCGATTGCCAACGCGATCTTTGCGGCGACGGGAACGCGGTTCACCGAACTGCCCATGTCGCCGGCGAAGGTGTGGAAGGGGCTCAACCGGTAGGACAAGCGTCTCGCTTGCCCCGCACGGCGAATGTACGTCCATTGCAGACAAGCGAGACGCTAGTTCTACGGTCATGCCCCTCGTATTTATTCCCGCCCAGCTTCGCGATCTGACGGGCGGCGCGGCCCAGATCGAAGTCGCCGGCGCGACGGTGCGGGAACTGGTGGCCACTCTGGACCATCAGTTTCCCGGAATTGCCGGCAGGCTGTGCCAGGAAGGCGAACTGTCGCCTGCGCTCCAGGTTTCGATCGACGGCACGCTCAGCCGGCGCGGGCTCGACGCCAAAGTGGCAGGGGCAAGTGAGGTCCACTTCCTGCCCGTGTTTGGCGGTGGGTAGTCCACGGTGTTTTTGGAAAACAGTTCATGATGCCGCTGGCAGGAGGGGTCTTGGTCTGTCGCAAATCGCTGCATTCGACCAAAAAATGTTTCGATTTGCGGCTTTCCACATCTTACAAACTGCCAGGACGTTGTTAAACTGACTGAATACACAAGTGCAATTGGCACTTGCCCGCCTGTTTGACCCCGCCTTGGCTGCCAACCCCGGAACGTTGCAGCCGCGATTGACCCGGAACTAAAGCGCTACGCTTTGCAGCGCTAGCACTATCTAACCTTTCCCTCTCTGGTGCCCAATGAAGCCTGTTTCCCGCCGACGAGCGGCATTTACGCTCGTCGAACTGCTGGTCGTGATCGCCATTATCGGAGTTTTGGTTGCATTGCTCTTGCCCGCGGTGCAAGCCGCCCGTGAAGCGGCCCGCCGCACGCAGTGCACCAATAACCTCAAGCAGATGGGAATAGGCGCTCATAACTTCCACGATACTTTCAACAAGCTTCCGTACAACTATCAGAAGGTCGGGACGAATGTGTGGGAATCTCAGAGCGCCCACTATTTCATTCTGCCATTTATCGAACAGAAGCCACTCTACGACCAGTTTCAGATCCCGGTGACTTGCCTGCCCGGCGACCGCAATGGCGTCGGCGACGCGGCCATGTGGAGCGCTAACCGAAATGGGCCGATGATGGTCCGGATCAATACCTATGTTTGCCCGTCGGCGCCGCGCGCGCCGGCTCCGAATGCAACCCAGGACGGCTGGGGTGGTCCTGGATCGAACTACGGCTGGTCGCAGGGAAGTCGCGTGGAGACGATTTGGGCCGGCAACAACCTGAACGGAATGATCGCGTATGAGGCAGAAAGAGGGTTTCGTGACACAATCGACGGACTGAGCAACACGCTCTTGGCATCCGAATTCCTGTCCGGGACGGGTCAGAATTCCCCCGCCAAGTACCCCTTCAACGTGTTTTATTCCAGTAACGGCTTATTCAACGCGGTCGTCGATAAGGACTTTCCCACGCAAGCGGAGTTGACCGCCATTGGAACGGCGGCCAAAAGCGGACCATCGAAGGGAAACAACGGCACTCTTTGGGCATGGTATGCCGCGGGTCAATCGACCTTGACGACATCCGCGCCGCCAAACTGGTCATTTCCGACTGCCGGCGGCGACTGCTGCCCGGGTGGCGCTCATGACTGGGACCGAGGCATCTTCCCCGCCCGCAGCATGCATCCGGGCGGTGTCAACGCCGTGCTGGGCGACGGATCGGTCCGCTTTGTTGCCAATACAGTCGATTTGCTCACGTGGCAGCGTGTCGGCAACCGCCAGGACGGCCAACCAACGGGCGAATACTAATCCAACGGCAAGCGGAGACCGATCGATGAAACAAATCCTACTCGCCGCTGCGGTGGCCGCAGCGCTTTCCGGGTTTGCCGGCTGCCAGCAAAGCGGCACACCCACGGTTGAAACCTTTGAGGCCCCCGTGCAGGACGCGCTGGTCGAAGCCAAGACGGTCCTACAGCGATACGCGGATGGCTCGCCGGTGACGAGCGAGGCCGAAGGCTTCGCCAACCTGGCCCAGCGCGTCAAGGAAAAGGACCCCGCCAAGGGGGAAATCCTCGACAAGGGGCTGGCCGAGATCAAGGCGAACCCCAACATCGCTAAGGCCAAGGCGGCGGAGCTGCTCAAGAAGCTGTAGGCAGGCAATTTCGGATTTCAGATTCAGATTTAGGAATCCCGCGGCGTGCGATACCATGTGCATAGCGGTCGGTTCGCAATCTGAAATCCGAAATCTGAAATCCGCCATGGACGCCTACTTTCCCTCCCGTGCAGACGGCGGCCACCACGAAATCTTTCCGGGCGTACACATCTTCACGACGGCCGGCAAGCAGCTGATGCTCTCGGTGGTGGAGCTGGCCCCGCGTGCGGTTGTCGAGCTGCATAGCCATCCGCACGAGCAGATGGGGCTGCTTTTGGAGGGCGAGCTGACCTTCACGATCGGCGGCGTCACCAAAACCCTCAGGCCCGGCGAGATGTGGCGTATTCCCGGCGGCGTCGTCCACGGCTGCGTGGCTGGCGAAGAGCCGGCCAAGGCGCTCGACGTGTTTTGCCCAGTGCGGGAAGAGTATTTGTGAGGAGTGAGTGGTGAGTCGTGAGTGGTCAATCGCGTTTCAACTACTCACCACTCCACCACTCACCCTGCTAATCCTCGAATCCCGCCTTCACCGCCGGGTCCATCAGCACGATCAGGGCCCAGATGCCAATCGGCAAGCCGAGGAACCAGCCGAATGTGCAGGGCAACAGGGCCAAAACAGCGGCGATCAGCGCCAGGCCGTACGATTTGGCTTGACGCATCCGCCACCCGCCGATGATGACCGTCAGCGAGAAGGCGAGGTTGACGATGCCCAGGAGGGCCAACGGGGCCATGGTCACGTTCGTGTACCGAACATCTTGAGCCACCACCAGCGGCAAGTTCACCGCATGGTTGGCGATGGCGAATGTTCTGAGCCCGCTGCCGCTCGTCAAAGGCGGCAGAAGACCGGGCGGGGCCATGGGCGGCAGATTCGTGCGCTCGATGTACTCCTGCGGCTCGGGGAAATGCGACTCAGGGGCAACCGGCGTCAGTGTCCACGCGGGAAGTGCGAGTAGCGCCAACAATAGGGGCGATAAGCCGAGTGCTCCCACGACCATCAAACCGACGCCCGGACCGGCAACCTTGCTGAGCGCAGCGGCCCGCGCCGGGTCGATGACGGGAAGCTCGCGCGCCGGAGTGGCCTTCGGCACGACCGGCATCGACCCGGGCCTGGGAATGAGCACTCCCCAAGACAGCTCGGTTGCTCCCATGAAGATCGCCAGACCGCACGCGGCCAAGAGACAGAACACGCCGATGGCCGGACGTGCGATGAACGCCGGGGCGATCGCTTGCCGCCATGGATCGAGGTTTTGCGGCCGGCTGCCGTGCTGGCTAGCGGCGAGTCGAGTCAGGCCGGCGTCGGTCGGGTCATCGACGACGATTCGCGGTCGCTGGTCGGCAGCTTCGTGAAGCAGGAGCGTGACGAGCAGTAGCGAAGTCGAAGCGAATACCAGCAGAATGAGCAGAATGCCAACGCGCGCCGGATGCAGGGCCTCAAACGCGAGGGCTGAGAATACCACGGCAAATACCACGAGGCATGCGGCCGCCGCGGTAGTGCCTGTTTGCAGCCCCCGCATAGTATAGCGCCAGCCGCCGGGCATGGCCGCAATTTCCTTGAGTGAGTCGGCTTTGGGGACGAACGAGCTGGAACTCGTTGCCCCGGGGTAAAGGTCCCGAGTATTCAGCGGGACCTCGGCGGTCGGCACGACTTCCAGCCGAAACCACGGCAGGAATAGCGACGACGCGGCCAGGCCTGCAATCGCCCACAGCCACGCCTTATGAGCGAAGGGGAAGGGTACGGACCAACTGCCGTCCGCTGCCTCGATCCGCGGGCCCCAAATGCGCCAGACGCCCAGCACGAAAAGGCAAAGGGGAACGGCGGCTATTCCCGAGACGACTAGCGCCTCGTACCACTGGCGATAGGTGGTCATTTGCGGAGAGATTCCGCCTTGTGACCGCGGGATGGGCAGGGCGAAGTGGACATCGGCCAGGAGGATTCCAAATACAGCGGCGACAGCCAGAGTCGGCCAAACCACCGCTCGCAGATAGCCCGGCTCGGCCGGCACGTGCCGCTCGGCGCTAGTGGCCAGGTGGGTTCCCGATTGGGCCAAGGGGCGAATAAGCGTGCGCCACAGCACGAACAGGCCGCCTTGGAGCGTCGCGATACCACCCAGCGTCAGAACGGCGAGCCGGGTTTCGTAATTCGAAACATCGAGCGCCAAATAAACGCCGAAAATAAGCAGGGCGATCCCCACCAGCAGGTATCCCCGCATGACCCAATCGAACCACGTGACGCGGCCAGACCGCATGAGGTCCTCCGCGCCGGTCATTTGCCGATAGCTGTTGTAGCTGCCTGCGAAGGAACCAAAACCACCAACCACACAGCCAAACGCCCCGCCCATCCAGCCCCACCATCCGCCGGACAGGCCGGGGAAGTTCATCAGGCCATAAACGCCAGCCGCCAGTCCGGCGGTGATCATCAAGATTCCCGTGACCATCCCCACGGCCACGCCCAGCACATAGCGCAGGGGCACGCCGCCCGGCTGCGACGGATCCCAGAATTCAAACTTCGAGGCCGGGGCGGGCGTGTGCCAGACGGGGGGCGCCGTGTTTGCGGCAGCTAAAGGCGCCGCAGGCGCAGCCAGGGCCGGCCAACTGGCAGCCGAGGCGAGTTCCGTCTTCACTTCGCTGGCCCGCTGATAGCGCCGCTCGGGTGCCTTCTCCAGCGCCCGCAGCACGACCTGGTCGATCCGCACATCGACCTCCACTTTGTGCGATGGCGGCTCGAAACGGCCTAGCGGCAATTCGCCCGTCAGCATTTCGTACAGCACCACGCCCAGCGAGTAGATGTCGGCCCGGTGATCGACAGCCGACGGCCGCTCGATCTGCTCGGGGGCCATGTAGCGCGGCGTCCCCATCACTTGCTGCGTGTGTGTGAGCGTGAAATCGTCGGGTCCCTTGCCCAGCAGCTTCGCCAGGCCGAAATCGGCGATCTTCACACGCCCCGTCCGGTCGAGCAGCACGTTCTCCGGCTTGATGTCGCGATGCACGACACCCTCCTCGTGCGCGTACTGGAGCGCCTCGCAGACTTGCGGTACGATCCGCAGTGCTTCGGACGGCGTCAGCCGGCCCGTTTCGAGGATGTGCCGCAGGTTGGCCCCGTCCACGTACTCCATGAGGAAGAAGAAGAGGCCGTCCACCTCGCCGAAATCATGCACCGCGACGATGTTCGGATGGCTCAGCCGGGCCAGCGCCCGCGCCTCGCGGGTGAAGCGCTCGGCGAACGCGGGGTCCTTGCACATGGCCGGCGGCAGCACTTTGAGGGCGACGAGCCGGTCGAGCTTGGCCTGCCGGGC
>JAKEHX010000497.1 GCA_022614795.1 Planctomycetaceae bacterium
CGTGCCGCTGACAGGAAAGAGAGGCGGCCCCTCGTATTTGTTGCAGCCGAGAGCGAGGGCGCTGACAACAGCGGCGACAATCGTCAGGTTGGATCCCCATTGACGACGTCGAGCGTCGTCTCGCCGATCATGAACGTGCTGGAAGTGCCGTCGATGACGCTGTGCAAGCCGCTATCGCTGTTTTCACCGAAGATATTGCGGAGGTTGTTGGCCAGCGTTTTCCAGTGATTGCAGTTGATGTGGCAGTTGACGTGAAAGTCGTAATTGGTCTTGGCCCCCTTGAGGCCGCTGCCGACCTTGATGGCATAGAACTGGCTGTTGGCTTGGGTGTCGGTCATGAAGTGGGGGTTCGGATCGCTGGGGCAAATGAAGACGGGCAGTTTTGTCGTTGCCAACAGGCCGTTGCCGTTGGCCACGGCATCGCCGGCTTCCGGGTTTGGATTCCCGGTGCCGGACGCAACGGCATGTGAAACGCAGCCGTTCAGGTTGTATTTGCTCTGGACCGTGGTCTGTTCGAAAAAGGGCAATGCGGAAACCCAGCCCGAGGCGCTGAGCGTGGGCGAAGAGCCGACGAAGATCCCGGTGTGGATGCAGGCTTTGTGGTTGTAGGTGGCGGAGGGAAAAATGCGGTACGTGTCGTGGTAGTTGTGCAGGGCGATGCCGAGCTGCTTCATGTTGTTCTTGCAGCTCGTCCGGCGGGCTGCTTCGCGGGCCGCCTGAACCGCCGGCAATAGCAGGGCGACCAACACGCCGATGATCGCAATCACAACCAACAGCTCCACGAGCGTGAATCCGCCCGACCTGGCACCTGGGCGCTTCATGGCACGTCTCCTGAATTGAATAAGGATTTTTGACCGAGAGGTCGTAGAATGATTGTCACTGTCTGCTTTGGAACGAGCGATGTCAAGTGAAATCCAGCCGCGAATGAGTTGTCCTTCGGCTGACGCGCTACAGGCGTTCGCCGTAGGCAAAATCCCCAGCGGCGATTGGGAGCCGATTGCCTTGCACGTCGAGCAGTGCCCGGACTGCCAGGCGAGCCTGGAACGGGCCGACGCACTGGTCGATGGTCTGACGACGCAGCTGGCACAATTGCCCGGTCCCGCCGCAGGGTCGGGTTCTGGGGCCACGTGGGCCAGCGCAGTCCTGAAACGTAGCGCCGTCGAGGCCCGCGGCGATGCCGTGGTAGCCGACGCCGGCCGCAATCTCGCCCGCCGGCTGCGCGAAGGGCCCGTGAAGCTCGACCGCTTTGAGTTGCAATCGGAACTCGGCGTCGGGTCGTTCGGCTATGTCTTCCGGGCTTGGGACCCACGGCTGGAGCGCGTCGTGGCCCTCAAGGTCCAGCGGGCCGGCAGCTTCGCATCGACCGACGAGGTGCAGCGTTTCCTGCGCGAAGCCCGCAGTGCCGCCGCCCTGAAGCACCCCGCCATCGTCTCGCTCTATGAAACGGGCCAGACCGAAGACGGCGTCGGATACCTCGTGTATGAATTCATCGACGGCCAGACGCTCGAAGCCCGCCTCCAATCCGGCCCGCTCGATTCGAGCACAGCCGCCCAGCTCGCCGCCGAGCTGGCCGCGGCCCTCGACTACGCCCATCAGCACGGCGTCATTCATCGCGACATCAAGCCGTCGAACATCATGCTCGACGCCAAGGGCCGCCCGCACCTGATGGACTTCGGCCTCGCCAAGCAGGACAGCACCGAGCTGGGCGGCAGCCAACAGGCCGCTACGTCCGACGGCCGACTGCTTGGCACGCCGGCCTACATGTCGCCCGAGCAGGCCCGCGGTCGCCCTCGCGACATCGACGCCCGCACCGATGTCTATAGCCTGGGCGTCGTCCTCTATGAAATGCTCACCGGCCGGCGGCCTTTCAGCGGCGACCGCCGCGAGCTGCTTTTGGCGGTGCTCGACGACGATCCGCCGGCGCCGCGAAGCATTGAGCCAACCGTGCCGCGCGATCTGGAAGTCATCTGCCTCAAAGCAATGCACAAATCGCCTGCGGGCCGCTACGCCTCGGCTGCCGAGCTGGCCCGCGATCTGGGCCGCTTTCAGCAGGGCCAGCCGATCCTCGCCCGCTCGACCGGCTACATCGAACGAACGGTCCGCTGGTGCCGCCGCAATCCGCTGGCGGTCGGCGTGCTCGCGGCGGTGCTCGTCGGCTCGGCGGCGGGGATGGTCTATCTGTCGAGCCTGTCCGAGTTCTTCGTCCAGCGCACGGCCCTGGAAAGCGCTCGCCTGGAAACCAAAATCCTCGACGAGGCCTGGCGGTTCTACAGCGAAGAGATTGAGGACATCGATCCGAAAATCTCGAAAATCAACATCACCGACAAATACAAGACGGAACATCCTTCGCTCCCCTTGCCGGCGTCGTTCGCCATCGATCTGGCTGAACGGATCAGCCGCCGCAGCCCCGGCAGCGAGTTCCGCGTTTACAGCCGCTATCCCTGGCCCGGCCGCAAAGGGGGCCCGCGGGACGACTTCGACCTGGCGGCCCTCAAGCACCTCGAAGACCATTCGCGCCCCACGCTCGATCCGCCAGCCGAATACTACCGCTTCATCACCCAGGGGGACGCCCGCAAGCTGGTCTATTACAGCGCCCGCCACATGGAGCAGAGTTGCCTCAGCTGCCACAATGCTCCCACCGGCCCCAGCCCCAAGAAGGATTGGAAGGTGGGCGATGTCGTGGGCGTGCTCAAGATCGTCCGGCCTCTCGATCAGGAAATCGAAAACACGCGGACCGGCCTCCGCGGCGCGTTCGTCATGATGGGGAGCGTCGCCACGCTGCTGGTGCTGGCAAGCCTGGCCGCGACCGTCATCGCCCAGCGGCGGCGAAAGGCGGCGCCGCCATGAGCGTCACCCGCCAAAACGACTCCCTCTCCCCTTGGGAGAGGGCTGGGGTGAGGGCGGGGAGCTCCACTTCGCGGAGCCTGCTGGCCCATGCCCAGGAGGCCGACCCGGCGGCTTGGACGCGGCTGGTCGAGCTGTACGCCGCGCTTGTCGCCGTCTGGTGCCGCCGCTGGGGCGTCGCCGAACAGGACATCGCCGACCTGTTGCAGGACGTCTTTGCCGCCGTCGCCGCGCACTTGTCGCGCTTTCGCAAGGACCAGCCGCAAGACACCTTCCGCGGCTGGCTGGCGACGATCGCCAAAAACAAGGTGTGCGACTACCACCGCCGCCGCGCCGGCCAGCCAGCCGCTCTGGGCGGGACGGAAGCGACGCTTCGCCTGGCCCAGGTTCTCGATCCGCAAGCGGAATTGCCCGATAGTGGCGAGGACGCAGTCGATGTGGCTGCTGATCCGGCCTTTGGCGACGTGCTGGCGCGGGCCCTGGCCTCGATCCGCGGCGAATTCCACGACAAGACGTGGCAGGCCTTCTGGAACGTCGTCGTGGCCGGCCGTCCTACCGCCGATGTGGCCGCGGAGCTGGCGATGCGACCCGGCGCGGTCCGCGTGGCCAAGTCCCGCGTCCTGGTCCGCCTCCGCCGCGAGCTAGGCGACTTGCCATGAGTGGGGCAGGCTTCCAATCCTGCCATGTCGATTTCTCCTTGACGCCGGGAGCGCTCTAGCCGCGCAGCGGCGTCACCTATCAGCCCCCGGCGTGAGCCGGGGGTTTCGAGCGATTCCTCCGCCAGAGTTTTGAGCCGCGCAGCGGCGACACATGGGGGCGACGCGGGGGTTGGGCATCAGGCAATACGCCAACAGCCGCATCGGACAGCGCTCCTCTCGTCGAACAGTCCGAGGAAGGCCGCGAAATCCGCCTCCTTATGGAACACACGCTGTCGGGCGCGCGCAGGGCGAGTCGACGGCGCTAGTGGAGGTGCTGCGGGAGGTGGGTGGGGGCGGAGTGAGTGGTGAGTGGGTGAGTGGCGGGAGCGCGGCGGTAGAGGGCTCGTATTTGGTGTTTGGTACTGGGTACCGAGTACGGAGTAGATCGCTGCAAACCACTCACCCACTCACCCACTCACCCACTCACCACTCACCTACTCCCGCTTCAGGCCTAATGCCCCTTGGCCAAGAGTTCGCGCAGACCGCTGACCAGGCGGTCGATCTGCTCGGTGTTGTTGTAGAGGTGGCACGAGACTCGGATGTAGCGCGTGCCGCGGAATTCGATGATGGGGACTTCGATGGCCAGCTCCCGCCAGATCGTGTGCTGGAGCGGATTGGAGACCGGGCAGCCGTCGTCGGCTCGCGAAGTAGCAGGCACACTCCGTGTGCCGTCTTGAGCAGGTGGCGGCAGCGGGACGTGGGCCATGGAGCCGTACCAGGCGGCGTCATCGGGGACGATTGGTTCCAGGCCAGTCATTTCGACGAGCTTGCGGCGCGCGTACCGGGCCAGCCAATGCGTTCGCGCCCGAAAAGCATCGAGGCCGACCCCTTCGAGGAACTCGATCGCCGCGGGGACCGCGAGGTAGGCCGAGTTGTCGCGCGTTCCCGCCCAGACGAATTCGTCGGACCAGCTTTCGATCCGCGTCGGCGGAATCCGCCCCCAGCTGAGCACCGGCGGCCGCACCAGCGGCTGGTGGCGCGTCGCCACGTACAGAAAGCCCGAACCGAACGGGGCACTGAGCCATTTGTGGCAACTCGCCGCGGCGAAGTCGCAGCCGAGCGAATCGATGGCGAGATGGGCCTGGGCGAGCGCATGCGGCGCGTCGATGGCGATAGCGATGCCGCGGCGGCGGGCTTCGTCGCAAATCCGCTGCACGGGAAGGATGACGGCGGTCGGCGACGTGATGTGGCTCACGACGACGAGCCGCGTCCGCTGCGTGGCTTCGGCAAAAATTGCGGCCACTGTTTCTTCTGCGCTGCGCAGCGGCAGCGGCAGGACGGCGGTCCGCACCGTGGCCCCAGCCTTGCCGCAAGCCCGGCCCCAGATTCGCTGGACTGCGCCGTATTCGTGGTCGGTGAGGATCACTTCGTCCCCCGCGGAGAGCGGGAACGAATCGGCAACGATGTTCATCCCGACGGTCGCGTTCTCGACGAAGATCAGGTTGCTGCCGCTGGCGCCCACGAAGGATGCCAGGCGATCGCGGGCGGCAATCCACGCCGGCTCCAGTTGGCGGATGAAGGCGTCCATCGGCTGCCGCTCGAAGGCCTCGATCCAGCGGCGGCGGGCCTGGCGCACGGCTGCGGGGGGCGGGCCGAACGAGCCGTGGTTCAGGTAGGTCGTATCGGGGCGGATTTGCCAGTGCTCGGCAACGGAGGCCCACGCGGAATCGTCGTCGGGTCCCAGAGATGTCACGTTTGCCCCCAAATCTCAGTGGGCTAACGCCCACCGCTCGCCAGCCCACCGCTCGCCGGCCGATCAATACCAAATCTGCACGCCGGCGGCGAGCCCCTGAATCTGGGTCGAGCCGATGTCGTATAGATCGTAGCCGACGAAGGCTTCGCCGGGGCCATAGACAACTCCGGCGGTCGTGCGGACGTGGACAACGCTCGCGTGCCCCAGCGTCCCCAGGTCGAGCTCGGCCGAGAAGACCAGCGGCCGCACCGGCTGGAAGTCGAAGCCATAGGTGAAATTGAAGCCGAATTCGCTGCCGACCGTATCCGAGAGGTAGTTCATTCCCAGGCCGGTATGGAATTGGAGGAACTCGCTTTGTGCGAAGCGAAAGAGGACGTTGGCATCGCCGAGCCAGAGCGAGTCGCGGCTGGCGTCGAGGTCTTCCCGCACGTAGCGCACGTCGCTGTCGATCCCCCATCGCGACGACGTGTCGATGAGGAGCTTGCCGCCGATCCAATCGAGATCGTCAAACCCCGTGCCCACTTCGCCGCGCACGCGGAGGGCGCAGGGCCGCGGCTGGCAGGGACCATCGAGGCCGAATGC
This sequence comes from Planctomycetaceae bacterium, assembly GCA_022614795.1. Taxonomy (GTDB): domain Bacteria; phylum Planctomycetota; class Planctomycetia; order Pirellulales; family Pirellulaceae; genus CAYLLN01. Next base: position 5,818 of record JAKEHX010000497.1, read on the forward strand.
TTCCGCTGGATCGATCAGCATATAACCCACGTCGTATTGGTAGGGATAGTGAGCGAAGTAGCCGGGGCGGCTGAAGCTGTCCATCATCAGCATGTGCGGGCCCCAAAATGGCGAAGCGACGGCCAGGGCACATAGACCGAGGAAGCTACCGTCGGAATCGCCTTCGTCGTAGGCATCGTCCTCGTAGGCATCGTCGTCCCACGAGCTGCCGCTATCGCTGCGATCGTCCTTTGGCGACGAATCGTCATCTTCTTCAGGCGGAGTGCGGACATCAGCCCGCAACCCGGTCAGCGTTTCGTCGGCGCGGCTGGCCGTTGAGAAAAGCGAGTGCAGCAAGACCGCAATCAGCCCTGCGCAAATCACGCACTGTGACAGTCGGCTGGACGGCGAATTGATCAGTGTCGCAGGCATTCCAGCGCGTCCCACAAAGCTGCGTTAACAATGCCCCGCCAAGTGCGGGGAGAGTATCTGAAGCCGCCAGTTCAGTCAACGCGAAAGGACAGTCGCTTGGCCCCATCGTAGACGTCACGAACGGCGTGACGCTCCCTCGCGCGGAGCGTGAGGCCTACGGTGAGGCAGCTTTACAAAGCGTGCCCTGCTGGCCGAAAATGGCGCTTCCACCAATAGCTGGCCCATCGTCGCCTTTCGCTCCGCGAAAGGGCGCCCTTTCGCGGAGCGAAAGGCGACAATAGCGAGCAAACAAAAGCATGGACCCGGCTTCCCCATCACGCGACGCGCATCCCGCTGGGCCGGGGCCGCTTCAGTATTCGCTGGCCGAGGGATTGTTTCTGTTGACGATTCTGGGGGTGGCGTTTGCCGTGCTGGCCGCGTCGCTCACCGCGGGGATCATCCTCTTGGCGGTGCTGGTGCCAGCGCTGGGGCGGACGGCTCTGGTGTCGCATCAGCGGCGCGAGGCCGGGCTGCCGTTTCCGCTGTGGGAATCGGCCCTGACGCTGGTCGTTTCTCTGCTGGTGGCCCTGATCGCCGAGTCGCTGCTTGTGGCTTTGTCGTTGGTGATTGGGGCGGCGGGCCTTTTGGCCTACGCCCTGATCGATCCGCAGTTCGACTGGCCCGGCGCGCCGCTCGTCTTCGCGGTAATCATTCTTTTGGCGATCGGCGGGGCCCTGGCCGTGGTGTGGTGCGTGCTGCTGGGGACGTGGCCGCCGCAGCCTTCCCAGGGAAAAACCGGCAAGCGACGGGACGGCAAGCAATCGCCCGCTAAGAGATCGATAGCCCAGGTATGAGCAACAGCCCAGGCATGAGCAACTCATGAGCGAATCGCCAACGCCCCTGCCCCATTGCCCCGAGTGCGGCGCCGAGGTCAAGCCGCTCGACGCGCGGTGTTGGCTGTGTCACCGCTCGCTCATTGCCGAGGCGGAGGTGGTCGAGTCGGACACGCCATTGCCGTCGCGTCCGGTGCCGCCGCGACGGGCCAACGCGGCCCAGTTTTCGCTCGAGACGTTGATGCTGGTGATCACACTGATTGCCGTTTGCCTGGGCATCATCATGGCGGCGCCCGGATATGGGATCGTGGTGGCCATGGTAGCGGCGCCGGCCCTGGTGCGCACGCTCATGGCAGGGCACCAGGAGCGCAAGGCGGGCAAGCCGCTGGCGCTGGGCGAGAAGGTGCTGACGTTCATCGCCTCGACCGGCGTGGCGCTGGCGGTGCTCGTGACCGGCGGCACCGCCTTTGCCGCCGCTTGCATGGGATCGTGCTTCGTGGCAGCCGGTTTGGGAGACGTCTACCCCGGAGCCGGTTGGAACAACGACCTGGTCGCCTATTTCCTGCTCGGAGTGTCCGGGCTGGTTGGACTGGGAACCGCCGGCTGGATGTTCTGGGTCCTGCGGCCTCGCAGAAACGCTTGAGCCGCTTGATAAATCCTCGTACTCGTTCTCGTCGTCGTTCTCGTCCTCGATTGGTCACCGGGGTAGTGATACCGTATGTCCTCCGTGCCCGCTTACCGCGCACCGCTGAACGATTTAGGGCACGGGTAATCCCGTTCGGGGATGGGTAATTCTGCGGTGTTTTAGGAACTCGTCGTGCGCCTCCTCGTGAAGATGCTTCACAAATATCGACGTAGCCTTCCAGGCTTCGGCGTCTTTCAACAAGCGCGTCCTGTCAACGGCCCACCCCACGCACAGCGCGACCGCAAGCGTTACCAGCACCAGCTCTCGGATAGTGAACCGGAACATGCCCAGCCCTCCATTCCCTGATTTTAGCCGGCGTGTAGGGCTGCGCGCCGGCCGGGCTTGCTCGCTCACTCTGGCAGGGCGTTTTCGTGCGCGGGTACAATGGGCGGGATGGACATAATCGTGCAAAGACAGGCGGTGAGCTTGCTGCCCATTCTCCTCTTGATCGGCGCTGCGGTGTTGGGCCTGCTTTGCGTTACAGGCGGGAGAAGGGCGACGCGTGTTGCTGGCATACCGTTTATCGCTCTACTCGCGGGCGCCCTTTTACTGGCGTGGCTGAGGTGGGCCTTTTGAGCTTCCCGTTTCCTAGGCACCGTTCAGCGGCGGGAGAATCCAAACGGTATCACTACCGGGCACCGGCGAATCGAGGACGAGGACGACATCGGCCGCCGCACTTTTCGAGGTTCAACTTTCCTAGTTCAATGTAAGGTACACCGCAGCGGCAACCTTGAACTTTGAACTAGAACTTTGAACTCGCTCGCCCCCCCGCCCGTGAATTACACCGCCGCCCAACTTGCCGAGCTTGTCGGCGTCGATCGCTCGCGGATTCGCGCCTGGCAGCGCCGCGGGTGGATTGTACCCGTCGAGGAGACGCATCGGCTGGCGTACTTTGACTTCACCGAGTTGGCCGCGGCGCGCAATCTGGCCGAGCTGCACCGGGCCGGAGTGAAGCCGGCGGCCATCGCCCGCACGCTCGCCGAAATCGCCCGGCGAGCACCGCACCTGCGGCGGCCGCTGGCCGAGCTGGCAATTGTGCTCGACGGCCAGCAAGTGCTCGTGCGCC